>DATIVB010000454.1:0-2648 GCA_035466375.1 Chondromyces sp. | reverse complement strand
TTGCCGGGTGCCGCCTCGGCGAGGCGCCGCGCCACCAGCTGCAGGAAGCCCATGTCGCGGTCCGGCCAGTGATGGTCGACGACCGGCTCCGGCCGCGCTGCGAGCTCGGCGGCTGAGGCCGCTGCGAGCTCGTCGCCGAGGAGCCGAACGGCGCGCGCCAGCTCCTTTTCCTTCTCCAGCCGCAGCGCCACGATCTCCGGCAGCTCGTCGTCGCGGGCGCCGAGCAACGAACGCAGCCGCAGGTTGCGGTCCTCGTGCGCGGCCATGCGCCGGCGCACGCGGTCGCCGGCGGCGAAGAACAGCCTGGTGCCGCCGCGCATGGGCTCGGTGCCGAGCAGGCACAGGAGCCCGATCTCCGAGGTGGAGCGGAGGTGGGTGCCGCCGCAGGTGTTGCGGTCGAGCCCCGCGATCTCCACCAGCCGCACGGGTCCTGTATGGCCCTCCGGCAGCCGCCGAGAGCGCACACCGAGGCGCTCGAAGTCGGCGACCTCGGCCGATGTGGCCCCGACGGCGCGGGCAGCGCGGACCTCGAACTCGCACGCCGCCTCGAGTCGATCGAGCTCGGCCCGTTCCAGCTGCGGCACGTCGAGCTCGATGTCCGAGATTTCGGGCCCGAGGTGGAACGCCGTGGTCCGCCAGCCGAAGCCGCGCAGCGCCACGGCGGTCAGCAGGTGCTGCGCGGTGTGTTGCTGCATGTGGTCGAAGCGCCGCGGCCAGTCGAGCTCGAGGTGGACCGGGCCGGGGCTGACGGCAGCATCCACAAAGTGCCGGATCTCGCCGCCAACGGCCTGCACATCGAGCACCGCGACGTCCCCGAGCCGCCCGTGGTCGGCGGGTTGGCCACCGCCCTCGGGGTAGAAGATCGTGTCGGCGAGCACCGCATACGGGCTCCCGTCCGCCTCACCGACGGCCACCACCTCGCTGTCGAGCTCGGTCAGGTAGGCGTCGCGGTGGTAGGCGGGCGCGTTGGTCAAGGGTTCGCGGCTGTCCATCGGCATCATGGTACCGCGGGACAGGGAGACGTCGGCCGCGGTCCTCTCACCTGAGTCCAATGACAGAGGATCAGCGCTCTGCGCGACGAGGCTCGGCGACCACCCTCGGGCCGAGGGCGAAGCCGCCCCGGCGCGGGTCGCCGACGCCCGAGAAGACACCGGTTCGCGCATCGTAGGCGACGGCGTTGACGCCTCCGAAGAAGCCGATGTTGGCGTCTGATCCGGGCGGGTACCGGAACCGGTACATGTGCTCGAAACCGAAGCTCTGGAGGCGATTGGCGTCGGCCTCGGTGATGGGGTCGGCGATCTCGAGGCAGATCCGGGGCGGGTCGTGGTCGCTGTTCCACAGCACGCGCGGCGCCACGACGGCCTCGCGCAGGCCCATTCGCCGGTCGATCAGGTTGCTGATGACCTCGATCAGGGTCGACGCGATGCGGTCGCTGCCCGCACCGCCGAGCACCGTGACCGAGCTCTCGGTCCGGACGACGGTCGGCGCCATGGCCGTCGGGTAGATCCCTCCCGGCCGCAGGTGGAAAGGGCTCGAGGGGTTCTCGAAGTCGAGGGACTCGAGGCAGCAGTTGTAGGGGAAGCCGAGCCCCGGGGTGGCCACCTTGGCGCCGTACACCCGGCACAGGGTCTGCGTCAGGGAGACCGCGTTGCCGTCGCGGTCGATGACCGACAGGTGGGTCGTGTTGTCGCCGAAGGACGTGGTGGCGCCCGGTGGCGCGAGGCTCTCGTTGCTGATCGCGCGCCCGGGCGTGATCAGCTCCGCGCGATCGCGCGCGTGCTGCTCGCTGAGGTGCCCGATGCCGAAGGCCCCTACAGCACCTTCCCCCGAGAAGATGGCCTGGGCTCGATCCGCGTGCGCGATGCGGGCGGCCTCGACCAGGAGGTGCAGCCGTTCGACCGACGGCTCGGCGAGAACGTCGGTCGAAAATGTCTGTAGGATGTTGAGCCCCTGCACGACCTCGGCCCCGCCGCCGGGAGGCGGGAAGCTGAGGATCTCGGCGCCGCGGTAGCTGGAGCGCAGCGGCTGGTGCTCGCGGACCCGGTACCTTGCGAGATCGACGGGCTGGATGAAGCCGCCGTTGTGGGCGATGTCGGCTGCGATCTCGGCGGCCATCGGACCGCGGTAGAAGGCGTCGACGCCTTCGCGCGCCAGCCTCTCGAGGGTCTGGCGCAGCTCGGGACGGCAGATCCGGTCCCCGGGCCGGCCGAGCCTCTCGCCGTCCTCGAGCACGATGAATCGCAGGTGACTCGAGGCGCGGATCTCGTCGAGGTAGATTTGCGCCCAGACGATGCTGTTGTTGCTGAGCCGATAGCCTTCACCGGCGATCTCGATCGCCGGCGCCAGGACCTCGGCCAGCTCCAGCGTGCCGTAGCGCTCGAGCGCGTGGGCCAGGATCTCAGGGGTCGTCGGCACCGAGATCGCCTGATAGCCGAAATGCCTCTTCTCCGTTCGAATCGCCAGCAGTTTCGCCGGGTCGGCGGCCAGCGGCGCGGGGGTCGAGCCGTCGATCGCGATCGCCGCGCCGTTCCGCGGCACGATCAGCATGTAGGTGAACCCGCCGAGCCCGGAGCCGCCCGGGTCCGACACTCCCAGGGCGAAGGCCGCGGCCACCGCCGCATCCACCGCGTTGCCGCCCTGCTCGAGGA
>DATIVB010000453.1:0-2678 GCA_035466375.1 Chondromyces sp. | reverse complement strand
CGACCCGGGCCGCACCGGGTACTCCGCAGACACCGTGACGGACGTGAGGCGGCACGTGACGGAGATCGTCGGACGGTGCGCCACGAGGGCTGCCGCCGGAGCCCTGTCGGCCGAGGAGCTGTTCCCGCTCGTCTACGACGAGATGCGCCGTATCGCGGGCCGGATCATGGGCCGCGAAGCACCCGGACACACCCTGCAGCCGACCGCCCTGGTGCACGAGGCCTACCTCAAGCTGGTCGACCAGACGCGCGCCAACTGGAAAGGGAGGACGCACTTCCTGGCGGTGGGTGCGCAGGTCATGCGCCGGCTGCTGATCAACCACGCCCGCGACCGGGCGGCGGTCAAGCGCGGCAGGAGCTGGGAGCGCGTCGCTCTCACCGCCGCACTCGCCCGACCGGGGCGCGACCTCGTCGATCTCGACCTCCTGATCGCCATCAACCGGGCAGTGGAGAAGCTGGCGGGTCTGGACGTGCGACAGGCGGCGGTGGTCACCCTGCGCTTCTTCGGAGGTCTCGAGATCGAGGAGATTGCGCAGGTGCTCGGCGTCTCCAAACGCACGGTGGACTACGACTGGCGCCACGCCCGCGCGTGGCTATTTCGCGAGCTGGTGGGGGAGAGCGAGTCGTGAGCTCGGAGCGCCACCGGCTGGCACGGGAGCTGTTCGAGGCGGCACAGGCCCTCCCTCGAGACGAAATCCCCGGCCTCTTGAGCAAGCAATGCGGCGGCGATGCCGAGCTCCGAAACGAGGTCGAGGCTCTGCTTTCGCTGGATGCCGAGCTCGACCGCGCCGAGCAGGCGACCGCGCCTCCGATCGCCATCGGCGACTACCGCGTGCTGCGGATGGTGGGCGAGGGCGGGATGGGGGAGGTCTGGGAGGCCGAGCAGCTCGAGCCGGTGGCGCGGCGGGTGGCCCTGAAGCTGGTCAAGTGGGGGATGGACACCCGCCAGGTCCTGGCGCGCTTCGAGGCCGAGCGGCAGGCGCTGGCCCTGATGAACCACCCCAACATTGCCGCGGTCTACGGCGCCGGGGCCACCGACGACGGGCGTCCGTACTTCGCCATGGAGTACGTGGAGGGGACCAGCCTGACGGCGTACTGCGACGCCCAACGCCTGTCCATCGCCGAGCGGCTGCCGCTTTTTGTCGAGGTCTGCAACGGCGTGCAGCACGCGCACCAGCGGGGCGTGATCCACCGCGACCTCAAGCCGGGCAACATCCTGGTCGCGGTGCAGGACGGCCGACCGGTGCCGAAGATCATCGACTTCGGCGTCGCCAAGGCGGTCTCGCAGCGCCTCACCGAGCGCACCCTGTTCACCGAGCTCGGCCAGTGGATCGGCACGCCCGAGTACATGAGCCCGGAGCAGGCCCAGGGCGGCGGCGAGGACGTGGACACCCGGACCGACGTCTACTCCCTGGGCGTGCTGCTCTACGAGCTGGTCGCGGGTGCGCCGCCGGTGACCGGCGAAGAGCTCCGCGAGGCCGGCTTCGACGAGATGCGACGGCGGATCCGCGAGGAGGAGCCGCTGCGGCCGAGCACCCGGGTGAGCCGGATGGGCGCGGCATCGGAGGAAGCGGCCGCGAAACGGCGCACCGACACCCCGGGCCTCGCGCGCGCGCTGCGCGGCGACCTCGACCTGATCGTGCTCAAGACCCTCGAAAAGGACCGCTCGCGGCGTTACGGCTCGCCGGCGGAGCTGGCGGACGATCTCGGACGCCACCTGCGCAACGAGCCGGTGGAGGCGAGCCCGCCGAGCGTGCTCTACCGCGCCGGCAAGTTCGTGCGCCGGAACCGCCTCGCGGTGGCGGCTGCGGCCCTGGTCGCGGCGGCGCTGATGGTGGCCGTCGCCGGCACGACGATGGGACTGATCCGCGCGCGGCACGAGGCGGAGGTCGCACGCCGCGTGTCGGGGCTGATGGAGTCGATGATCACCGAGCTCAACCCGCAGTCGCGGAGGAGCTTCGCAGCCGGTCCGCAGGAGATGCTCGACCACGGTCTGGCCAGGATCGAGACCGGGCTCGCGGGCCAGCCCCTCGAGCAGGCGCGTCTCATGGCCGCCCTCGGCGTCGCCTACGCGGGTCTCGGCGAGATCGACAGCGCGCGCCGGGTCCTCGAGCGGTCGCTGGAGGTCCGGCGCGCTTACCTCGGCGAGAACGACCTCGACTACGCGATGAGCCTGTTCTCCGTAGGCGACGTGCTGATGGACTTCGAGGAGGATGAGAGGGCCAGGGAGCTTCACCTCGAGGCGCTGGCGATCCGGGACCGCCTGCTGCCGCCGGACCACGGGCTGATCGTGCTCAGCCTCGAGCGCGCCGCGATGGGCGAGTACCTGACCGGGGACTGCGAGGCGGCGCTGACGCTCGTCCGACGCCTGTGCGGGCTGGCCGGCGCCGCATCAGGGGTGACGGCTCCCGAGCTGGAAGGCG
This sequence comes from Chondromyces sp., assembly GCA_035466375.1. Classification (GTDB taxonomy): domain Bacteria; phylum Acidobacteriota; class Thermoanaerobaculia; order Thermoanaerobaculales; family Sulfomarinibacteraceae; genus Sulfomarinibacter. The sequence continues at coordinate 256 of DATIVB010000453.1, read as the reverse complement.
CCCTTTCCGCGACCGGTGCGATGGCGATGTCGTGCGGAGATTCGGAGCTGGCTCGCCTTCTGCTGGAGCGGGCCGTGGTGACGAACGACGGGATTTCGGGTCCCGAAAACCTCGGTGCGGCGCGGGTCCTGCTGAACTACGCCATTGTGCTGGACAGCTTCGGTGAGAGCGACAAGGCGCTGCAGTACGCCGAACGGGCGGTGCGCATGTGGAGGTCGATGAACGGGCCCCGCGACCGGAGATGGGCGATGGGGCT
>DATIVB010000452.1:0-1816 GCA_035466375.1 Chondromyces sp. | reverse complement strand
GGAAGAGCCGCAGCAAACGGGAGGCCCGGAGCGAGCGCCGGCGCGACCAGACCCGGGCCGAGATCCTCGACACCGCCCGCGATGCCATTCTCCGCAAGGGATTGGGCGGATTCACCCTCGCGGATGTCGCCGAGGAGCTCGCGCTCACGAAGCCGGCGCTCTACTACTACTTCGACAGCAAGGAGACTCTTCTCTTCGAGGTGCTGCTCCGCGAGTGGGTCGAGTCGGCGGCCGAGGTGCAGGCGGCGGTCGAGCGGACCGAGAGCGGAGAGGATGCCGTGGAGCAGCTCATGCGGACGGTGTTCGAACGCTACCGGGACCGCCTCGAGCTCTTCATGCTCCACTTCAGGATGGGCCCGGGCGGCGAGTTCGCGGACATCGTCGGGCCCGAGCAGGCCGAGCGCGTCCACCCCATCAACGACATGCTGTACGGGGGCGCCGAGACCCGCCTCCGCGAGGACCAACGGCGAGGGAGTTTCCCGAAGAACCGCAACCCGCGCCGGTTCGCCTTCACCGCCCACATGGCGGTCGTCGGGCTCCTCAACATGAAGGCCATCGCAGTTTCCGCCCAGGACCCTTTACTCCACAGCGACGACGATCTGATCGACGACCTCTGCGTGACCTTCCGACACGCAGCGACCCAAGGAGGTGCGCCATGACATTCGAGAACCCTGTTTTTGCGACCTATGCCATCGCCGCGACCCTGATGATCCTCAAGATGATGGGTCAGGGGTGGATCACGGTGCAGCGGATGATGTCGGTCGGCGGCGGCTTTCTGAACCCCGAGGATGAGGGCCGGGGGTGGGCCAACCCGAAGCCCCGTCCCGGCCAGCTCGAGCCCGACGACTCCGTCGAACGGTCCCGGCGCATGCACCGCAACGACACCGAGAACATCCCGGTGTTTCTGGTGGCCGGCCTGCTCTTCGTCGCGACAGGGCCCGCCCTCTGGGTCGCCCAGTGCCTGCTCTTCGGTTACGTCGCGTCTCGCCTGGCCCACTTCTGGGCCTATTTCACGGCCAAACCCCACGAGGTCCGGGCGGTGCTCTTCACCATCGGTTCGCTCATCGTCATCGGCATGGCCGTCTACACCCTGATCTACGCCATTACATAAGGAGGCATCATGAAGATCACCAACACCGTATCGAACACCAGCATCGCTGAGATCGGCGACGGGATCTACCGCATCAGCACGCCGGTGCCGCCCAACCCCGCGCTACCCGGGGGCTTCACCTTCAACCAGTTCCTCATCGTCGACGACGAGTCCGTCCTCTTCCACACCGGGCCGCGCCGGATGTTCCCGCTGGTCCGCGAGGCCATCGAGGCGGTGATGCCGGTCGACAGACTGCGCTACCTCGGCATCTCGCACTTCGAGGCCGACGAGTGCGGTGCCATCAACGAGTTCCTCGAGGCGGCGCCGCGCGCCGTTCCACTCTGCGGTGCGGTGGCGAAGATGGTTTCGGTCGACGACTTCGCCGACCGCGAGGCGGTGGGGCTCGGCGACGGCCAGCGCTTCTCCCTGGGCCGGCACACCGTGGGCTGGATCGACACCCCCCACCTGCCCCACGGCTGGGACTGCGGCTACCTCTTCGAGCAGACGACGTCGACCCTGTTCTGCGGCGATCTCTTCACCCAGCCGGGCGCCGACCACGCACCTCTCGTCGAGAGCGACATCCTCGGGCCCAGCGAGGCCATGCGCGAGGTGATGGACTACTACGCCCACGCCAGAGACACCTCCGACCTCATCGCCAAGCTCGCCGCCGAGAACCCGACCACACTGGCCTGCATGCACGGCTCCTCGTGGAGCGGCAAGGGCAGC
>DATIVB010000451.1:0-3242 GCA_035466375.1 Chondromyces sp. | reverse complement strand
TAGATGTTGGCCTTGAACTTGCGCATCAGCTCGTCGATGTTGCGGCCCATGTTGTAGAAGTTGACCTCGGAGTTGAAGAGGGTGCCGTCGGGGCTGATGATGAAGGTGCCGCGCAGCGCGAGGCCGCTCGACTCGTCATACACGCCGAACAGCCGCGACACCTTGCCCGTGGGGTCGGCGCCCATCAGGTACTTCACCTCGCCGAGCTCCTTCTCGTCGCGCTTCCAGGCCAGGTGGACGAACTCGGTGTCGGTCGAGACGGTGATGAGCGCGGCGCCCATCTTCGCGAACCGGTCCTGCTGCTCTGCCAGAGCAGCGAACTCGGTCGCTCAAACGAAGGTGAAGTCGGCGGGGTAGAAGAACAGGATCGTCCACTTGCCGGCCTCCTTGAGATCGGCGAAGTGGACCTTTTCGAAATCGTGCGCGACGGGGTTGTAGGCGGTGAGCTCGAAGTCCGGCACCTGCTGGCCGACGCTCACCGGGGCGGTGGGTTCACTCATGATGCGTGCTCCTTTCGTTTCGTGCTATGGCCTCCAACCCGAATCATACCGGGCTTCTTCCGATCGCGGACGGGGGGTATGAGAAATCGCTTGAATACCCCACGGGGGTATGGTATTTTCGCCGACATGGAGACGACGATCGCCCTCGACGAGAAGGTCCACCAGAGCGCCCTCAGGCGCCTCGCCATCATCGAAGGCCAGGTGCGCGGCCTGCGGCGGATGATCGAGAACGGCACCGGCTGCGTCGAGGTGCTGACCCAGGTCTCGGCGATCCACGAGGCGCTGCGCGGGGTCGGGAAGGTCATCGTCCGCCACCACATCGAGACCTGCGTCACCGAAGGGCTGCAGGGTGAGGCGCGCCGCCAGCACCAGGACGAGCTCATGGACCTGATCTACAAACTGAGCAAGTGATGGACGCTATCGTTTCCCTCGCCTCCGAGATGCTGGTCGCCTCGTGGTGGATGCTGGCCGAGATGGCCCCCTACCTGCTTCTCGGTTTCGTCGTCGCCGGGCTGCTCTCGGTCTTCATCTCGCCCGAGTGGGTCGAGCGCCACCTCGGCGGCAGCCGCCTCGGCCAGATCTTCAAGGCGTCGCTGTTCGGTGTGCCGCTGCCCCTGTGCTCGTGCGGCGTGATCCCGGTTGCGGCCTCGCTGCGCCGGCACGGCGCCGGCAAGGGGGCGACCACCGCCTTCCTGCTGTCGACGCCGCAGACCGGCGTCGACTCCATCGCCGTGACCTACGCCCTGCTGGGCCCGTTCCTGGCCGTCTTCCGGCCGCTCGCGGCGCTGCTCACCGGGTTTTTCGGCGGCGGTCTGGTCCACGCCCTGGATCGCGACGAGGCGCCCCCGGAAACCGCCGCGCGCGAGCTGGAGCGGGCGGCTGCGGGCTGCGGCGACGGCTGCTCCCCCGACGCCGCCGCGGGCTCGTGCTGCAACGACACCGGGGGCGGCGGCCAGGCTGTTCGCGGCGGGTCGCGCCTGTCCGAGGCCCTGCACTATGGGCTGGTGACCCTGCCGCGGGACATCGGCAAGGCCCTCGTGGTCGGCATCCTGCTGTCCGGCGTGATTTCGGCCGTCGTCGAGCCGGCCGCGCTCGAGCGGGTGCTCGGCGGCGGTCTGCTGCCGATCCTGGTCGCGATGGCGATCGGCGTGCCGTTGTACGTGTGCGCGACGGCCTCGGTGCCGATCGCGGTGGCGATGATCCACGCCGGTCTGTCGCCTGGCGCGGCGCTCGCCTTCCTGATCTCCGGGCCGGCCACCAACGGCGCCACCCTGACCACCTTGTGGCGGGTGCTCGGCTGGCGCTCGATGGTGATCTTCCTGGTCACCGTGGCTCTCGGTGCGGTCGGCTCGGGCCTGCTGGTCGACGGCGCGGTCGCCTCCGGGCTCGTGCCGTCATCGGCCATCGTCACCACCGCCGACGCCGCCGATGCCCACCACCACCACCAGCAGGGCGTCACCGCGCTCGGCCTGCTGCAGCACGGGAGCGCCGTCGCCCTCCTGCTGGTGCTGGCCAACGCGCTGCGGCCACGTCGTCGCGACGAGGGCCCCGAGGAGGCGATCCTGCGCGATTCCGGGGAGTCCACCGAGCTGCGGGTCGTCGGGATGCACTGCAACGGCTGCGTCCAGAGCGTCGAGCGGGCGCTCGGCGAGTGCGGCGGTGTGACCGGGGTCGAGGTCCGTCTCGAGGAGGGCCGGGCCACGGTCCGCGGGCGCGACGTCTCACGCGACGCGCTGGAGGCAGCCGTACGGTCGCTCGGGTTCAGTGTCGAGGGCTAGGGACGCCTATCCGTCCATCCACCCGGATATTGGATGCTGGGAATGTGATCCCCTCGCCCATCCGACACATTGTCCATCCAACATCCAACATCCAGCATCCATCATCGAGAGCTGAAAGCGGGTGGCGGGATTCGGGTTTCGGCGTTAGGCTTGCCCGCATGGCCACGGCTGCTCCGCGCCGCGTGCTGGTGGTCGACGACTCCAGGCTTCAGTGCGCCGTCTGGCGGCGGCTGCTCGAGGAGCGCTACGGCGACCGGGTCGCGGTCGAGACCTACACCGATCCCGAGGAGGCGGTCGCCGAGCTGGCACCCGACGTCCACCTCCTGCTCCTCGATTGGGAGATGCCGGAGATGGACGGCAAGGAGGTGCTCGAGGCGGCCCGCGAGGCGGGGGTCAACCCCAAGCGGGTGATCATCACCTCGGGACATCCGGCCGACCGCCTGCACGAGGAGTTCGACGACTCGGGCTGCCTGGCGGTGATCGAGAAGGCGGAGCCCGAGCAGCAGGCGGCCTTCCTGATGATCCTCGATTCAATAATGCGACGATAAGTCGCGTCGCACGTCAAGTTCAATTCTCGGCCCCGGATTCGAGCCGGCACGAAGGTGCCGGAAGGAGCGATCACCAGCTCGAATCCGGGGCCGAGAATTGAAAATAGCGGGAACTTCGCGGCCACGAGACGCGTAGTCTTCATCAGGAGGATCCGGAGATGCTCGAGGCACTGGCCGTTCTCACGTTGCTGTTTGTCGGCGCGCTCGTCGTCGGCGTGTTGGTCCTGTTGGCGGGCGTCCTGAAGTTCGTCTTCAAGATCGCGCTGCTGCCGATCGTGCTCGGGCTCAAGGCGCTGTTCTTCGTCATCGCCTTCGTCGTGGCTCTGGCGGTCCTCGGTCCGGTGGTGCTGATCGTGGGCGGCCTGCTCCTGATCCCGCTGCTGATCCTCGGCGGCCTCGTCTGGGCGGGCATCGCG
>DATIVB010000450.1:0-4011 GCA_035466375.1 Chondromyces sp. | reverse complement strand
CTCCACCCGCCCATTCCGTTTTCGAAACCGTCGGCGAAGATGCCGCCGCCGCTCTGGCTCGCGGCGAAGACGCACACCCCGGTGGCCGGGGCCACGTAGGTGCCGAGGATGCGGTTGACGGCGGTCGGGTGGAAGTTGAGCGTGCTGCCGCAACCCACGAGGTGGCAGTAGCTCATGACGGTGCCGGGCCCGCCGGGGCACGAGGTGGGGCCCGAGTAGCAGGATCCCCCCTGGCTGATGCACTGGTCGATAGGCGGGCTGTAGCAGTGGGTGTGGGGCGATCCGAAGTTGTGGCCGAGCTCGTGGCCGACGATCTTGGCATCCCCCGAGAGGTAGTTGATCTTGAAGACCTTGGAGAAGCTGTAGCCGTAGCTGGAGGAGCACAGGCCGCCGATCCAGGCGATGCCCGAGGCCGAGTTCGACGACGGCGACTTGCCGGAGAGCATCGCGGCGAGGGCCCGGTCCACCGCCTGATAGTGCGTCTTCCAGTAGTTTCCGAACTCGTCAAGCTCCGCCCCGGACGCCGATCCGCCGCTGTTCTGAACGTACGGGTCGGAGCCGGTGCGCAGGTAGGTGGTGCCCTGGAGGAGCCTGAGGTCGAGGTCGCGCTCGTACATCACGTTCATGGCTGCGAAGAGGTCGGCAAGGTAGTCGGCGGCCGCCGCGGTGCTGTTGCCGAACTTCTGGCTCAGGAGCTCGGTGTCGGTGTCGATCGCGACCACCGCCTCCAGGGTGCTGCCGGACTTGGCCACTGCCCGACCCGGGACCGTGCTCGAATCGTACTGAGGGGTGTCCGGCGACTCGAGGCGGTCCCCGCCGCAGTCCCAGCTCGGATCGTGCGCGGCGGTGCGTTCGTGGCTCGCGACCACGCGCACCGCGCGCGGCTCTGCCGGGTCGCTTGCCTCGAGGTCGAAGCTGAGACCCTGGGAGACCGTCACCCCACTCAACTGCCCGCTGCGAGGGTCGAGCACGAGCAACACCCCGCTGTCCGCCTCGTCCTCGATGGTGCCGAAGAAGTGGATGCGGGGCGATCGCGGCAGTTCGCGGAGGCCGTGCACCCCGACCTCGAAGAGGCGGGCCCCGGCCGCGTAGACCGACCGTCGCTCGAGCCGGATGGCGCGGTGATCGCCGGGGGCCACCGGCCAGCTTCGAATGTGGACCGAGACGCCCGGCTCCAGACCCCCGAGCACGGCGAGCACCGGCTCGGGGACGCGGAACCGTTCCTCGACCAGGCCGTCGGCGGAGATCCCCAGGGCGCCGCGGACGTCCGTGTCAAGCAGGAGCGGTTCTGTCGACCGGCTGCGACCTCCCGCACCGCCGGAAAGAGCCGTGAGCTGGACGACCATCCCGCAGACAACCGCCACAGCGGCGCGCGAAGAGATCACTGCCATGAGCGCCCTCCATCCCGGCGCGCTGAGGCCGCGCCAGGCTCCGCTTTTCACGGTATGGAAATGGGCAGGCTGCCGCTGTGACCAGGGTCAACTATCATCGCGCTCATGTTTCGGGTGATTCTCGGTCTCGGCGGCAACACGGGCGAGCCCGCGTCCGCGTTCCGCCACGCGCTGGATGCACTGGCGCGCGACGGCCGGATCGCCGCGGTGTCGCGGTTGTGGCGTACCCGGCCCATCGGCCCCCCGCAGTCCGACTACCTCAATGCGGCGGCCCTCATCTCGTGGTCGGCCGGGCCCAGGTCATTGCTGGCGCGCTGCCGGCAGCTCGAGGCGGCGGCCGGCCGCGACCGGTCGACCGGGGAGCGCTGGGGGCCGCGCGACCTCGACCTCGACCTCCTGCTCGCCGAGGGCCTGGTCTGCCGCGGGCCGATCCTCGAGCTGCCCCACCCCCGCTTCCACGAGCGGCGCTTCGCCCTCGAGCCGGCCGCCGAGGTCGCACCGGACTGGCGCCACCCACTGCTCGGACTGACCGTCGGTCAACTCGCGGACCGTCGGCGCGGTCGGGAACCGGACGCGATCCTAGAAGTTTTGAGTTTTGAGTTATGAGTTTTGAGTTGAGGCCCTCTCAGGTCACACATTCACCGGTTGGGCGGGTGGGAACTCTAAACTCAAAACTCTCAACTCAAAACTGATTATGTGATCGGCCGCGAGCCCGGCTTGGCGATCGGCACGCCTTCGCGGCAGAGCGGGCACTCGGCGGCGGGCCAGGTCGGGAAGCGGGCCGTCAGCAGGTGGCGGCTCGGCAGCGGCGCGAACGGCGCCTCGACCTCCGAGCGGTTGGCCAGCGAGCCGACGCCGAGCACGTCGGCGCCGAGCCCCTCGAGCACCGCGATCACCTCGCGGGTCGACTTCCCGGTGGTCACCACGTCCTCGGCGACCACCACGCGCTGGCCGGCGGCGACCCCGAAGCCCCGCCGCAGGACCATGGCGCCGTCGGCGCGCTCGGTGAAGAGGAAGGGGACGTCGAAGCTGCGCGCGGTCTCGTGGCCGATGATCAGGCCGCCCATGGCCGGCGCGACGACGACCTCGGGCGCCAGGCCGGCCTCACGGAGCGCCGCCGCCAACAGCGAGCCGGCGCGCGCCGCCCGCCGCGGGTGGGCGAGGTAGAGCGCGCACTGCAGGTAGTCGCCGGAGTGCAGGCCGGACGAGAGCAGGAAGTGGCCGCGCTGGTGCGCGCCGCAGGCGGTGAGCTCGGCGAGGTCGAGGCCGGTGCTCAATCGCTCTCCCGTTCGATGCCGTAGGCCTTCATCTTCTTGTAGAGGTTGGAGCGGGGCGTGCCGATGACCCGCGCCGTCGCGGCCACGTTCCAGCCGTTGCGCTCGAGGTGGTGGAGCAGGTAGGCGATCTCGGACTGGCGCTGGAACTCCGACAGCGAGCCGAGGTCGAGCAGGCTGTCCACCGTGCCGCCGTCCGGCTGCGACGGCAGTTCGACCCTGGAGATGGTGTCGTCCAGCTCCATGATCACCGCGCGCTCGACCACGTTCTTGAGCTCGCGGACGTTGCCCGGCCACGGGTGCCGCGCGAGCTGAGCGAGGGCTTCCTCGCTCCAGGACTTGGGACGGCGGTTGTACTCGCGGCAGAACTGCTCGGTGAGGTGCTCGACCAGCAGCGGGATGTCCTCCGGGTGCTCGCGCAGCGGGGGCGTCCGCAGGACCACCACCGCGAGCCGGTAGTACAGGTCCTCGCGGAACCTGCCGGCGCGGACCTCGGCCACCAGGTCCTTGTTGCTCGCGGCGATGACCCGCACGTCGACCTGGAAGGTGTGCCCGGCGCCCACCGGCTCGACCTCGCCGTCCTGCAGGACCCGCAGCACCTTGGCCTGGGTCTTGAGGCTCATGTCGCCGACCTCGTCGAGGAAGATCGTGCCTCCGTCGGCCTGGACGAACTTACCCACCTGGCGTCGGTGGGCGCCGGTGAACGAGCCCTTCTCGTGGCCGAACAGCTCCGACTCGATGAGCTCTTCGGGGATCGCCGCCGAGTTGACGCGCACGAAGGGCCGCCGCGCCCGGCCCGAGAGGTGGTGGAGGCGGCGCGCCACCAGCTCCTTGCCGGTGCCCGACTCGCCCTGCACCATCACCGTCGCGTGCGAGGGCGCGACGCGGGCGATCTCCTCCCGCAGCTGGCGCAGGGCGTCGCTCGAGCCGAGCAGCGGCGGCGGTTCGGCGGCCTCGCCCATGGCGCGCGCGACCTTTCCCTGCGCCACCGCCCCGCGCACCGCGAGCAACAGGTCGGCGCGGTCCGGGGGCTTGGTCAGGTAACCCGCGGCGCCCGCCTCGAGGCACGCGTTGGAGGTGAACTCGTCGCCGTGACCGGTGAGCACGATGACCGGGATCTCGAGCCCACGCCGCCGCAGGTTGTCGAGCAGCGACAGACCGTCCATCCCCGGCATCTTGATGTCGAACAGGGCCGCGTCGGGCGGGTTGGCGTCCAGGGCATCGAGCGCCTTGAAGGCGTCGCTCACCTCCTCGACCTCGTACCCCGCCCCGCTGAGGATCCGCTGCAGCACCTTGCGGACCCCCGGGTCGTCGTCGACGATCAACAGGCGCCCTTCCATGGCGCC
>DATIVB010000449.1:0-6260 GCA_035466375.1 Chondromyces sp. | reverse complement strand
GCTCCGTTTCCGGGGTCTCGGCTCGTCCGGCGGCGACGAGAACATCTTCCTCGACAGCATCGGCCTCGGCGAGGAACCTCCGAGCGCACCGACGACCGCGTCGCCGGTCGACAACTCCAGTGTCGGCGACCTGCGGCCACTGCTCAGCGTGTTCAATGCATTCGACTATCAGAGCGATCTCCTGACCTATCAGTTCCAGGTCTTCGACGACGCCGAGCTGACCAGAATCGTCTCCGACGTACCGGCGGTCGCCGGCGGCACCGGGACGACGTCGTGGACAGTCGGGGTCGACCTGGTGCCCGAAGCCCAGTACTGGTGGCGCTGCCGGGCCACGGACGATTCGGGGCATACCGGGCCCTGGACGGAGACCGCGACCTTCTTCGTGCTCCTGGACAACCAGCCGCCGACCGTGCCGATCCTGCTCGGGCCGTCCGACGGCGGGCAGCTGCCAGATCTGACCGGTCGCCTCACCTGGCTCGAGTCCACCGACCCCGATGAGGGTAATCACGACTTCGTGGCCGGCTATCGGGTGCAGGTCGACGACGACCCGGCCTTCGCCTCCCCCGAGATCGACGACGCGTCGATCGTACCGCTCACCAAGGCCACCGGGGCCATCAGCGTCTCGCTCGCCGAGCTCGCGGGATCCGACAGCCTCGTCCTCGGCACCCTCTACCACTGGCGGGTCAACGCCGAGGACAGCCACAGCCTCGCCTCGGCCTGGTCGGACGGGCCGGCGAGGTTCGTGTTCGGAACCGACGCGCTGGCGCCGACGTGCACCATCACCTCGCCGGCGGACGACGCCACCGTCACCGGCACGCCGATCACCGTCACCGGCAGCGCCACCGACGACCTGTCCGGCATCGACGTCGTGGCGATCTCCACCGACGGCGGCACCACCTGGACAGAGGCTGTGGGCGCGGAGAGCTGGACCCATCAGTGGTGGCCGGCTGCAAGCGGCGATTACCAGCTCGTCTGCCGGGCCACCGACCTGGCCGAGAACACGGGCGACCCCTCGACGCCCATCACCGTCCACGCCGAGCTCGACCGCACCATGGCCTTCGCCCAGGCTTCGGCCACGGTCGACGAAGACGCCGGGACCTACAACGTCACCGTCACCCTGAGCGCGGCCCGCGCCGTCGAGGTCACGGCCGAGCTCATCGTCTCGGGCACCGCCCAGTCGGCGGCCGACTTCGAGGCCCCGCCCGAGCTCGTGCGCTTCTTCCCCGGCCAGACCACGCTCGTGTTCCCCGTCACGATCACCGACGACGCGGCGTCCGAAGGCGACGAGACCCTGATCCTGCAGCTCGCGAATGCCAACCTCACCGACGTCAGCTTCGGCGCGTATGACAGCCTGACCCTGACCATCGTCGACAACGACGCGGTCGTCGACCCCGGCATCTTCTCGGACGGCTTCGAGGACGGAGATACTCTGAGGTGGTCCGCGACCGTCGGCCTGCAACAGTAAACTCTTCTGCCCCCGCGCCTCCCGAGCGAGGCGCGGGGGCATTCTGTTCGTCGTGAGTCGGCCTGGGCCTCGCCCGCAGAGGCCTTTGGTTGTCACGCGCCCGGCCCCAGAATCCGGAGGCAGGCGCTGCGCGCCACGAGCACTCGAACCGCGGTACCGGAGGCGTTGAGGATCAGGCCACGGGACGACAGGTCCGTGCTGGCGTCGAACAAGGCCACGTTCTGACCGCCTCCCGCCGGAAGGCGCCGGCCCGGCCGCGGGTTGTCCTAATGGGCGCGCTGCGCCCGGGGAGGTCTCATGTTCCGATTCACCATGTCTTCAGTTCTCGTCCTGTCCGTCGTCAGCGTCGCCTGCGGGGGCGATGTGCGAGCCCCCGCCACCGCGCCCACGGGAGAGCTGCTCACCGCCGCCGACGAGCCTTCGGAGAACACCCTCGACCTCGGTGGCGCCGTTGTCGACCGGCCACAGACCTGGAGCTTCAACGAGCCGTCGTCCACGATGCGTCTCGCCGAGGCCACGGTTTCCGGCCCCGGAGGGCCGGCGCTGCTGACGGTCTTCTTCTTCGGCCCCGGCGGCGGCGGTGGGGTCGAGGCCAACCTCGAGCGCTGGGCCGGCCAGATCGAGACCGCGGGCGGCGGCGAGCCGCAGCGCGACAGCTTCTCGGTCGACGGCTTCGCGATCTCGACCATCGCCGCCGAGGGCACCCTGCTGCCGAGCGGCATGGGCGCCGGGCCCACCGAGCCGATCCCCGGCTCGCGCCTGCTGGGGGCGGTGATCGATGGCCCCGGCGGCCCCTGGTTCTTCAAGCTGACCGGCCCGGCCGAGACCGTTGCCGCTTCCGCTGCCGACTTCGAAAACATGCTGCGCTCGGTGCGGCCGGCGGGCGAACCCGCCTGACGCGCAAACCGCCGGCGCTGCCGCGCATCCTTGACACCCTTGACGGGAGGCTCTAGGGTCGCTCTTCGAGAGATGGCTGCGCGTCCCGCGCAGACGGAGGTTCCATGCGCTCGACTCGGCTTGCTCCTGTCCTGTTCTCCCTGTGCCTGATGGCGGTGGCGGCTTCCGGGTTCGCCCAGAGCCCGACGCCCACTGGAACGCCCACTGGAACGCCCGTTGCAACACCGACTGCGACCGCGACCGCAACACCGTCCACGCCACCGCCGACGCCGACGCCGACCCCACCGGCGGCGAGCGTGAGCTTCGACGCCTCGTCGCTCACGGTCGGCCAGGCGGTCACCGCCTCGGGCACCGGCGCCAACGGCGACTACTGCCTGTGCCTGGTGCCCGCCGGCATCTTCTCGCTCGGCGCGACCTACAGCGGGACGCCGGTCGCGTGCATCGACGTGACCATCAGCGGCAACACCTTCTCGGGAGTCACCGTCCTCAGCGCGGCCCCCGCCGGACAGTACGACCTGCTGCTCTCATTCGGCGCGTGCGGCACGGGGGGCGTCATCACGGCCGGCGACCAGCTCGATGAAAGCGCGGGCCTCGACGTCGGTGCGGCGGCCGGCATCCCCAGCGTGTCCACAACCGGCGGCCTCGCGGTGCTCATGCTGATCGCGGCGGCCGGGGCCTTCCTGCTCTGGCGCCGAAACTAGCTCGCCGAGGAAATGCGCCGCACCGCCCGGCGGTTGCAATCCCGGAGGAGCGCGACATGAAAACAGCCGAAGACATTGTCCGCGAGAAGGGCAGCGAGGTCGTGAGCGTCACCAAGACGCAGACCGTCGCCGAGGCCATCGAGCTCATGAACACGCACCGGGTCGGCGCCATCCTGGTTCGGGAAGGCGACGACATGGTCGGGATCTGGACCGAGCGCGACTATCTGCGCAACAGCTCGGACCCGAGCTTCGACCCCGGCTCGGCGAAGCTCGCCGAGCGCATGAGCTCGCCGCTGCGCTTCGCCCGCCACGACGCGACCCTGACCCAACTCGAGGAGATGATCCTCGGGCTTTACGTCCGCCACCTGCCGGTCGAAAAAGAGGGGAAGTTCATTGGCATGGTCTCGGTCGGCGACGTGCTGCGCGCCAACCTCCTGGAGAAGGACCGCCAGATCAAGGAGCTCAACTCCATCGCGAGCTGGCAGTACTACGAGAACTGGGGCTGGGACCGCAAGAAGCGCTAGCCGTACAATCCAAGGGTCGTGGTCATCGAAATCCTGGTTGCGGTCGTTGCGGTGGTCGTCCTGTTCGAGCTCCTCGAGCACGTGATTGTCCCGTTGGCTGCCGCGCGCGCCGGGCGGAGGGGTCGGCCGCTGACCGGCGCCGAGGGCATGGTCGGCAGGCAGGCTGAAGTGCGACGCTGGTCGCGGCGCTCCGGGACGGTCCTGGTCAACGGCGAGTGGTGGCAGGCGGAGAGCGGTTCCCCGCTGCGGGAAGGCGACACCGTCACCGTCGTCGGGATCGAAAACCTCAGCCTGGTGGTCGTACCGGAGCGGGGAGACGTGCCGTCCGCGCCTCAGTCGTCGCCGCCGGAGGGTCCAACGCGGCGGTTGGCGTCGCCCCCGACGACGCGCGTTCCGAGCTCGACGCACCGGCGGTAGGCCGCCCACACCCCGTCCGACAACACGGTCCGGAGGCGCCCCTTCTCGAGGTGGTAGAGCGCCTCCGCCGAGGTGCCGCCGGGCGAGGTCACCTGGTTGCGCAGCTTGGCGAGGTGGTGGGGCGAGGAGTCGGCGTACTCCACCGCGCCGCGCATCGTCTCCACCACCAGCCGGTAGGCCACGCGTCGCGAGAACCCGAGGTGGACGCCGGCGTCGACCAGAGCCTCCATGAAGAGGAAGGTGTAGGCCGGCCCGGTCCCGGACAGCGCGGTGGCCATGTCGAGCTCGTTTTCGTGGGTCACGTACTCCTCGACGCCGAGCGCCGAGAGGATCGCTCGTGCCTTGTCGCGACCGGCAGCGGGCACCTCGTCGGTGGCCGACCACACCGAGATTCCGCGCCCGATCTGGCCCGGCGTGTTGGGCATCACCCGCACCACCGCCGGCGCCCCGAGGGCGTGGACGAAGCTGGAGGCGCGCGCTCCTGCGACGATGCTCATCACCAGGGCCGCGGGATCGACCGCACCCGCGAGGTCGGCCAGCACCTCGCCCAGGAACTGCGGCTTGACGCAGATCACCACCACCGACGCCCTCTGCGCCGCTTTCGCATTGTCGGCCACGGCCTCGACCCCGTAGGCCGCGGCCAGGTCGCGGCGCCGCGCGTCGCGAGGGTGCGAGGCCACGATCTGTCCTGGCCCGATCAGGCAGTTGCGGAGCAGGCCCTTGACCATGGCCTCGCCCATGACCCCGCAGCCGATGAATGCGACGGTGTCGTCCTTGAGTGGCATTCGAACTCCTCTGCTCCGGCCTCATCCGTCGCACATCGTCCACTCCGGGCGGCGACTGACGCCGCCGCCCGCGCAAAGAAAGCGGTGCGACCTGCCGGCGTGCGGTCCCGAAGATAGCAGATGGGGCTTCACCGCCGGCCTGCATCGAGCCCGCGACGGAAGGTGTGACCCCGGCCACCGACGGCCTCGCCGGCCGGCGCCATGATCGAAGTGCACCCCAGCCGGCCGCACCGTCGGGGTACTTCACGACAGGGGGCGACAGTCGATGGCAGCGAGGCGGTGGATCGGAGCACTGGCCGCGATGCTGACGGCGGCGTCGGCGGCGGCCGCAGGACCGCTGCAGTCGCAGGTCGCCACCGCGACGCTGCAGCTGCCGCACGCCCTCGAGGGCGGTTCGGCCAGCTGGTGCACGTGGGGGCAGTGCTACCTCGGCCCGCGCCTCTACCTGGCGCCGCGAGCCGGCGGCAGCCTGCTCGTCGGCTGGACCGACAGCTCCGGCGACGGGCACGTCAGCGTGGTCGCAGGAGAACAGATCACAACGACCCACGACTTTCCGGACCACAAGCTGCGCGGGCTGGTGGCCCACGGCGACGGGACCTATGCGGTGCTGCTCAAGGAGGGCGTCGATCTGTGCTTGTCGAAGCGGGCGGCCAACGGCTCCGCCGTATGGACGACGTACCTGAACTCCACGACCGCCGAGGACTCGTCGCCGCTCGGCGACCACCGACTGGCCTACGGCGGCGGGCGATACGCCGCGTACTGGGCGGTGCACTCCTTCTCCGGACACGAGGGGGACCAGCTGCGCTACGTCAACGACGCTGGCGCCATCGTCAGCGGCGGCTGGACCTGGGGCTGCTCCCATTCCATGGCCGAGCTGGTGGGCTACCACCCGCAGGACCTGACCTTCACCAACTTCTGCTCCACCGACTGCTACCCGTCGCCGCCAGGCCTCAAGATGAACTACTCGACCACGATCTTCACCGGCGACGGCAACTGTTCGGGCGGGGTGTCGCTGCAGCTCGGGCAGATGGCGGCGGCCGAGACCGGCTGGAAAGTCGTGTTCAGTGCCGTCGACACCGACGACGAGCCGGCCTACGGCATCGGCCTCGCCACCGCCGGCGGCAGCGCCGCGCGGACCGTGGTCTGGCTGACCGACACCGACGGCAGCCAGGAGCGCGACCCCGTCATCGCACGCATCGGCACCCAACTGCCCGAGCGCTACCTGGTGGGCTGGAGGACGATCTCCGACGGCGCCTTCCACCTCGGCGTCGTCAGCGGTTCGGGGACGTTTCTCGAAGGTCCGGAACAGCTCGGTGCGCCGGCCCCCGGCTGGGGCATGCGCGACGATTCCTTCCGCAGCCTTGCCGACGGTTCGGTCGCGTGGCTCGAGGGAAGCTCCGGCTCGTCCACGCTGAAGCTGCACCGCTACGGAAGCACCATGGTCTTCGGCGACGGCTTCGAGTCCGGCACC
>DATIVB010000448.1:0-4581 GCA_035466375.1 Chondromyces sp. | reverse complement strand
CTTCCCGATCTGAGCGCGCTCGCCGTTGAGCTCGAGCGCGGGGCTCCCGGCCTCGCCGTCGGCGGCGTGGTGCCCGGGGCGCGGGCGCTCGCCGTGGCGGCGGTCGCGGCGCACGGCTGGCCTCGGCGCCTCGGGTTGGTGGTGGTACCGCACGTGGCGGACGCGGAGGACCTGGAAGCCGGCCTCGCGCTGCTCGCACCACGGCTGCGGGTCGGAGTGGTGCCGGCCGAGACGGCCAGTCCCTACACCGGCGCCGAGCCCCCGTTGGCGGCGCGCGTGCGGATGGTCGAGCTGCTGTCGCGGATCGCGCGCGGCGCGGTCGATCTCCTGATCGCCCCGGCGCGTGCGATCGGCGCGCCGATACCGCGCCCGGAGCACCTCGCCGCAAGCGCCTCGGAGCTGCGGGTGGGCCTCCGGATCGACTTGCTCGAGCTCGCGGCGCGTCTCGCAGGGGTGGGCTACCGGCGCGTCGATCTGGTGGAGGAAGCCGGCGAGTTCGCCCTCCGCGGCGGAGTGGTCGACCTCCACACAGGCGGCGAGACCGGCCACCGGCTGCTGCTGGACGATGACGTGGTGGAGTCGATCCGCCCCTTCGACACCGCGACCCAGCGCGGCTGCGGCGAGGGGCTGCCCTCGATCGAGGCGCTGCCTCTCGACCTCCACCCCGCCGACCCCGACCGCCTGCTGGCGGTGGCTTCCGCGCTGGAGCGGGAGTATCCGGCGCTCGCGGGGCTCATGGTCGAAGGCGCCGAGCGGCGCCTGTGGTGGGGCGCGCTCCACCTCGAAGGCGACGCCGCGACGTGGTTCGACCTCGCCTTCGAGATCGTGGTCTGCGACCGCGACGAGGTGCTGGGCGAGCTCGGCCGCTGGTGGCAGGTGGTCGAACGGGAGTGGCGGGCGCTCGAGCAGCGGACGGTCAAGCTGCCGCCGCCCGGGATGTTGCTGCGTGCGCCGGAGGACCTCCGGCCGAGGATCGAGGCGCCGTCGCTCCGCATCGAGCAGCTCGAGCTGGTGGACGGGGCCACCGTCTGGAGACGGCTCGCCACGAGCCCGATGGAGAGCTTCGTGCGCCGGCTCCCCGACCTCGTGCCGACCCTGCGCGCGCGGCGCGGCGAGGACCTGGCACAGGTGCTGGTGGTGGCGTCGGCAGGCGAAGGCCGGCGCTTCGCCCACCTGCTGCGCGAGGGCGGAGTCGAGCCGACCGAGGCGCCGGCCGCTGCGGGTGAGGTCGCGATCGTCGAGTCGGGACCGCAGCGCGGCTTCCTGTGGCACGGAGGGCTCGCGGTCTACGGCCGCCGCGACCTCACCGCGAGGCCGATGCCGCGGCCGCGCCGCGGCGGGCCGAGCGCCTTCGTTTCCGACCTCCGCGATCTGCGGCCGGGTGACCTGGTGGTCCACATGGACCACGGAATCGGGCGCTTCACCGGCTTCCGTCGGGTCGCGGTCGAGGGCCGGGAGCTCGAGATGCTGGCGCTCGAGTACCACGGCGGCGACTCGCTGCTGGTGCCGGTGGAGCGAGCAGACCTGATCCAGAAGTACGCGGCCGGCGACGCCGACGTCAGCCCGCGCCTCGACCGGCTCGGAGGCGGCTCCTGGGGGCGCCGCAAGTCCCGGGTCAAGAAGGCGGTGCGCGAGATGGCCGCGGAGCTGCTGCGCCTGGCAGCGGTACGGCACGCCGCCGAGGGCTACCAGTTCTCGCCCGATTCGCCGTGGCAACGCGAGTTCGAGGACGCCTTCGAGTTCGACCTGACGCCGGACCAGGATCGCTCGGTGGCGGAGATCAAGGCCGACATGGAGTCGCCGCGGCCGATGGACCGGCTGCTGTGCGGCGACGTGGGCTACGGCAAGACCGAGGTGGCGATCCGCGCCGCCTTCAAGGCCGTCCTCGAGGGCAAGCAGGTGGCCGTGCTCGCCCCGACCACGATCCTGGTGGAGCAGCACCTCGAGACCCTGCGGCAGCGCTTCGTGGGATTCCCGGTGGAGATCGGGATGCTGTCCCGATTCTCGTCACCCGCCGAATCGAGGGACGTGATCGAGGGGCTCGCCGAAGGCCGGGTCGACGTCGTCGTGGGCACCCACCGTCTGCTCGGGGAGAAGGTGCGCTTCCGCGACCTCGGGCTCGTGGTCCTCGACGAGGAGCAGCGCTTCGGGGTCGCGCAGAAGGAGCGCCTCAAGCAGATGCGGTCCGAGGTCGACGTGGTGTCGATGTCGGCGACCCCGATCCCCCGCACCCTCAACCTCAGCCTCAGCGGTCTTCGCGACATCTCGATCATCGAGACCCCGCCGCGCGACCGGCAGGCGGTGGAAACCGCGGTGATGGAGTTCTCCGAGGAGATCGTCCGCGAGGCGGTGCTCTATGAGATGGAGCGCCGCGGCCAGGTCTACTTCGTGCACAACCGGGTGCGGTCGATCGGCGCCTTCGCCGAGTGGTTGCGCCGGGTGGTTCCGGAGGCGCGGGTCGCGGTGGCGCACGGCCAGATGTCGGAGCGCCACCTCGAGCGCGCGATGCGGGACTTCCTCGACGGCGACGCCGACGTGCTGCTGGCGACCGCGATCATCGAGAACGGCCTCGACATTCCCAACGCCAACACCCTGATCGTCAACCGCGCGGACCGCTTCGGCCTCGCCCAGCTGTACCAGCTGCGCGGTCGGGTGGGCCGCTCGGAGCGGCTCGCCTTCGCCTACTTCCTGGTCCCGCCGGGCAAGCCCCTGACCGCCACGGCGCGGGCCCGGCTCGCCGCCATCCAGGAGTTCTGCGAGCTCGGGGCCGGCTTCCGGATCGCCGCCCGCGACCTCGAGATCCGCGGCGCGGGCAACCTCCTCGGCGCCGAGCAACACGGGTTCATGGAGGCGGTGGGCTTCGAGACCTACTGCCAGCTGCTCGAGGAGGCCGTCGCCGAGCTCGAGGGCCGGCCTGCAGCCTCCCGGCGCGAGGTGGAGCTGCGCCTGGGCGTCGACCTGCAGCTTCCGGAGAGCTACCTGCCGGAGCCGGCCCTGCGCCTCAGCTTCTACAAGCGGCTGGCGGCGTGCGACAGCGAGCAGGGCCTGGCCGGGCTGCTCGAAGAGATGGCCGACCGCTACGGCCCGGCGCCGCCGCAGGTGGAGGAGCTGGCGCGCGCCCAGCGGTTGCGCATGGCCGCCCGCCGGGTCGGCGCGACCTCGGTCGCGCGCCGCGGACGCCGCTGGCGGCTGCAGTTCGACGCCGCCGTCGTCGCGGCGGATCGCCTGGTCGAGGTTGCCGCCTCGTGGCCCGGCGCCCAGCTCAGCCCGTCGGGAGAGGTCACCGTTCCGATCGGGGACGACGGCGGTACTGACGGGATCCTCCGCTTCATCGAGCTCCTATAGGTGTTGCGGCGCCCCGGGCGCGCCGGTTGAACCCGCCGATCTCACAGCGTGTCTGCTGCGGACGGCGAGTCGCGTCGTCCCGCCGAGTCCGTCACAGATCGTGCCCCTTGACCCGGCGCGGCGGAGCTCTCGCGGCGAAACCGTGTGAGACAAGCGGGTTAAGATGGCGGCATGGACGCCGGCAGCGGTGAGGATCTCGGCCACGGAGTCCGCGTGATTCCCGGCTCGGCCGAGGAGCTGGTCGTCCTCAGCCCGCACCTCGATCTCGGTTGGCGGGTCGCCGCGGGCCGGACCCCAGGGATGGCGGTCCTCTGGGGCGGCCGCGCCTTCGAGGTGGTGGCCCACGGCGCGGTCAGGTCCGGATCGCGGTGGACCCTGCGCCCCTGGCCTGACGCGGTCGCGATGCGAGCCGTGCTGAGGCTCGATGCGGCCGCAGTGGCCGATCTGGCGGCGCAGGCGGCGGCGGTGAGGCGTCGCCGGCGCGGCCGCGTGTGGTCGATCGTTCTCCTGCCGCTGGCGGGCCTGGCGCCGGCACGGATGCAGGAGCGGTGGTCCCAGGAATGGGGACTTTCGTCCGAGGCAGCCACCTGGACGTCCGCACTGGCCGAGGTCGTCCTCGGCGGTTTCGCGCTCGTGCAGGGTCTCGCGCTGGTCTTTGGCGGCGGGTGGTTCCTGCCGGAGTGGCTGCGCTGGTCGGTCGTCGCCGGACCGGTGCTCTGCCTCGAGGGGCTCTTCCGGCTCGTCCTGGCGGGCGCCCTGCAGGGGCCGGTGGGCTCGATTCTCGGTCTGCCGCTGCGACTTCTCGAGGCGGAACCCGAGGCGCCGGCGCCCGCGGACGCCCCCGAAGTGCGACTGCTGGACGAGGACGCGGGCGTGCTGGAGCTGGTCACGCCGGCGTACCGGCCGGACTGGCACGGCGATGGGGTGCTCCCGTTCCGGGGGCGGGCCTACCGGCTCGAGCGCACTGATCGCGAGGGCCGCGCCTGGGTCTACCGTTTCGTCGGCGGCGGCGGGGCCGTGCCGGGGGAGACGGAGCTGCTGCGGCTCCGTCCGCTGCCCTCGGCCCCCAAGCCCGGGCCGGCCGTGGCGGCGGTCGAAGAACCGCCTTCGATCTTTCGCACCGCGCTGGTCACCGCTGCGGTGACCCTGGGGCCGCGGGCCGATCAGGAGCGTTGGGCCGCTCACATCCGGCTGCGGCCGGTGTGGCTGACCGTGGCCGGGGGCGGCGCCGAGCTC
>DATIVB010000447.1:0-3338 GCA_035466375.1 Chondromyces sp. | reverse complement strand
GAGGCGTGCTCGGGCCCGCGGTGGACGCGGTGGGTGGCGGCGACGAAGTCCTCTTCGCGGGCCTCGAAGATGTTGTCGACCCAGCTCTGCGGATTGCGGTCGAAGAACGGAAACAAGCTCGACTGGACGTGGATGGCGATGCGGTGGCCGCGGTCGAAGGTGTGGAGCACGCCCTGCAGCGGAAACGCCACCCGGGTCACCTCGCCCGGCGTGAAGGGCAGGGGACGGTCGTAGCCCTCGCGGTAGCGGCCGCGGAAGATCTCCGAGCGCACCAGGCGCTCGGTGTGGCCGAGGTCCTCGTCGCCCGACTCG
Organism: Chondromyces sp.; assembly: GCA_035466375.1. GTDB lineage: Bacteria > Acidobacteriota > Thermoanaerobaculia > Thermoanaerobaculales > Sulfomarinibacteraceae > Sulfomarinibacter. Next base: position 3,026 of record DATIVB010000447.1, on the reverse strand, counting down.
GGGTCGAAGCCTTCCAGCCGACCCGGGTACTCGTCCACCAGCTTGACGACCCAGTCGGCGTCGCCGCCGGTGGTGGCCACCCACAGCTCGACCTCGAGCGGACCGGCCAGGGTCACGGGCTCCGGCAGCGGCTCGGTGCGGTACACCAGCACGTCCGGCCGGCGCGAGGCGAAGCGCTGGTCCTCGGTCATGTACGCCGCGTGCCATCCGGTCGTGATGTCGGCGGTGTAGGGCACGGGCTTTGCCGGGTCGGAGACGAAGACATCGACACCGCCGTCCGCGGCCGGCAGCGGCTCCCACGACAGGGTCCCGGCGGCGGCCGGGAACAACGCGCGCAGCTCGGCGCCGGCCGGCGGCCAGGCGGCGAACGAGTTCCAGGCGTTGGCGCCGGTATCGAAGACCGCCGCCTCGGGGATCTCGGGCGCCGGGCCGTCCTTGAGGTGGTGGGCGAAGAAGGGCAGCAGCACGTCGCGCCGGAACTCTTCGCCGGTGGCGAAGCCGAAGTCGGCCTCGCCCAGCCGGCGCCCCTCGCCGCGGAGCCAGGCGCCGTGGCTCCACGGGCCCATGACCAGGGCGTTGAAAATGCCGGGGTTCAGGGCCTCGATGGCGGCGTAGGTGTGGAACGCGCCGTACAGGTCCTCGGCGTCGTACAGCCCGCCGACGGTCAGCACCGCGCAGCGGATCCCCGCGAGGTGCGGCAGGGTGCTGCGCGCGGCCCAGAACGAGTCGTAGTTCGGGTGGGCCGCGAGCTCGTTCCAGAACGCGACCTCGCCGTGGAAGTGGCGCTCGTCGACGTTGGCGAGCGGCCCGAGGTCGAGGAAGAAGCGGTAGCCGTCCGGGGTGCCGTGGTCGAAGCGTTCCGCCCACTCGGTGGTCGGCTCCGGCCGCGGCCGGCCGAAGCTCGAGAAGAAGTTGAAGGCGAGCTTGAGGGCGAAGGCGCCGTGGTGGTGCATGTCGTCGAAGTACCAGTCGGCGATGGGCGCCGACGGCATCGCCGCGCGCACCGCGGGGTGGGTGTCGATGATTCCGACGGCGGCGTAGAAGCCCGGGTAGGAGTTGCCCCAGATGCCGACCCTGCCGTTGTTGTACGGGACGTTCTCGACCAGCCACTCCACCGTGTCCCAGGCGTCGGTGTGCTCATCGGTCTCGCCCGGCCCCGGGTCGTCGACGACGGGCCGCATGTTGACGAACTCGCCCTCCGACATGAAACGGCCGCGCACGTCCTGGGTGACGAAGATGTAGCCCTCGGCGGCGAACTCGTCGGACGGCCCCAGGCGATCTGCGAGCTCGTCGCCGTAGGGCCTCGACGAGTAGGGCGTGCGCGTCAGGAGGATCGGATAGGTCCTCTCGGGCGAGGCGTCCCTGGGCGTGTACACCGCGGCGTGGAGCTCCACCCCGTCGCGCATCGGGATGCGCACCTCGCGCTTGTCGTAGGAGGCGCGGATGAAGGCTTCGAGATCGTCGGATCCCGTCTCCTGCGGCGCCGGAGCGCAGGCGACCGACCCGAGCACGGCCGCGACCGACAACACCAGGAACAGACGCCGCATGGCACCCTCCAACGCGACCATCCTACACACTCCCGGGTGGCCTGCTACACGCCCCTCCCGCGCGTTCCGCAACTCGCTCCACAGGCACTACAATCGCTGCATGTCGCCGCACAGTCGCAGAATCCCCGCCGACCTCGGGCCCAACCGCCTCGCCGAGGCGCGGGCCCGGCACGGCCGGATCGCCTTCGACCTGACGGTCAGCAACCCGACCCTGTGCGGGCTCCCCTCCCCCCCCGGGCTGCTCGACGGGCTCGCCGACCCGCGCGGCCTCGACTACCTTCCGGACCCGAAGGGCCCCGAGCCGGCGCGGACGGCGGTGGCGGCGACCTACCGGGACCTCGGAGCGGCCGTCGACCCGGGGCGGGTGGTCCTCACGGCCTCCACCAGCGAGGCCTACTCCTTCCTGTTCAAGCTCCTCGCCGATCCCGGCGACACGGTGCTGGTGCCGTCGCCGTCGTACCCGCTGTTCGAGCACCTGGCGCGGCTCGACGGGCTGCGGCTCGAGAGCTACGGCCTCGAGCCGGACGCGGGCTGGCGGCCCGACCTGTCCGAGCTCGAAGCGGCGCCCGAACGCACCCGGGCCGTGATCGTCGTCCACCCCAACAACCCCACCGGCTCGTACGTCCACCCCGACGACGCCCGGGCCCTGGCCGCCCTGTGCCGCGAGCGCGGGTGGGCGCTGATCGCCGACGAGGTCTTCCTGCCCTACCCGCTCGACGGCGGCCCCGGATCGGATGCGAGCTTCGCCGCTGTCGACGGCTGCCTGTGCTTCGCTCTCGGCGGGCTCTCCAAGAGCGTCGGCCTGCCGCAGATCAAGCTGGCGTGGATCGTGGTCGCAGGCGAAGCGGCGGAGGCGGCGGTCGCGCTCGAGGGGCTCGAGTACGTCGCCGACGCCTACCTCTCGGTGTCGACCCCCGCCGCTCTCGCGGCACCGGAGATCATGGCGCGCGGCGCGGCGGTCCGCACCGCGATCGCCAACCGCTGCCGGGCCAACCTCGAAGCGCTCAGGGGGCTGGCGGCGGCCGTCCCCGCGGTGTCGGTGCTGAAGGTGGGCGGGGGCTGGAGCGCGGTGCTGCGGGTGCCGGCGCTGACCGACGACGAGACGCTGTGCCTGCACCTTCTGGAGAGCGAGTCCGTCGCCGTCCTGCCCGGCGCCTGGTTCGACTTCCCGCGGCGGGGCTTTCTCGTCCTCAGCCTGCTGCCCGAGGTGGGGCTTTTCGCCGAAGGCTGCCGGCGACTGCTGCAGGCAGTCGCGGCCGGCCTCGGGGAAGGCCGCACTCCGTGAGCCCGGCGCGCGGCCGTTGGGCCGCGGCGACGGCCCTCGCCCTGCTCGCCGCGGGGATCTCGCTTTCGCAGCTCGGGGAACCGCCGCAGCTCGGGCTCAGGGTCGTGGACGAGAGCCTCGCCGTGCTCGGCACCCGGCCGACCGTGGTGCTGACGGCCTTCGCCGCGATCGCCGCCGGCGCCGCCATCCTCGCC
>DATIVB010000446.1:0-3010 GCA_035466375.1 Chondromyces sp. | reverse complement strand
GCCCACCGCTCGCAGGCCGCACGCTACATGGAGGCCGCCAAGGCGGCGATCCGCGGCTACGGGTTGCGCCTCGGGGCCTACCCCTACGAGACCCTGACCATGGTCGACCCGCCGCGCGGCGGCCTCGGCGCCGGCGGCATGGAGTACCCGACCTTCATCACGCTCGGCACCCATCCACTGATGCAGGTGCCGGGGTTCACGCGACTGCGGATGCCGGAGAGCGTCACCGTGCACGAGTTCGGCCACAACTTCTTCCAGGGCATGATCGCTTCGAACGAGTTCGAGGAGGCGTGGATCGACGAGGGCATCAACTCGTACTACGAGGCGGTGGTCATGGAGGAGCATTACGGCACCATGCTCGAGCTCTTCGGCCTCCGCGCGGCCCCCTTCGAGCTCGACCGCCTGCAGCTCGGAGACGGCAGCTTCTCGGACGCCGTCGCGCAACCGTCCTGGTCCTACCGGACCGGCGGCAGCTACGGCCTCAACAGCTATGCCCGTCCCGCCGTCACCCTGCACCACCTGCGCAATCTGCTCGGAGCCGAAACCTTCGACCGCGCCATGCGCCGTTTCTTCCAGACCTGGCGATTCCGCCACCCCTCGACCGCCGACTTCGAGGGCGTCATCCTCGAGGCGTCGTCCGGCAAGCTCGGGTGGTTCCTCGATCAGTCGCTGCACACCGACCGCGCCCTCGACTACCGGGTGCGAAGCGCGAGCTCGAGCAGGGACCGGGGTTCGCGCGGCTGGTTCCGGGACGACGAGGGCGGGATGACCCTGCTCGGCGAGATCGACCGCCCGCACGCCGACGAGCACGCCGACGGGCCTGGGCACGACGAGCCCGGGAGCGACGCGGAGGGCGCGAAGGACGGGGACGATTCCGAGGCGGAGGACACCCTCTACCGCAGCGTGGTCGTGGTCGACCGGGTCGGGGAGTTCGTCCACCCGGTGACGGTCGAGCTCGTGTTCGCCGACGGCGAAACGCTGCGGCGCGAGTGGGACGGCCGCGACCGTTGGCTGCGCATCGTCGAGGAGCGGCCCGCGAAGCTCGTGTCGGCCGAGGTCGACCCGGAGCACCTCATGGTGCTCGACGTCGACCCGCTCAACAACTCGCGGCGCCTCGAGCCCGACCGGAGGCCGGCGGCCAAGGTGCTCGCGCACCTGGTCTTCTGGTTGCAGAACCTGTTCGCCGTGACGGCGGTCGTGGGGTGAGATGATGCAATTTCTGAGCTGCCTCCGTGAAGGTTTCCGGATCGCCGCCCGCCACAAGCGGCTGGTCCTCGTGCTGTGGCTCGCACCGCTGCTCCCCGCCGTCGTGCTGGCGGCGATGGCCGCTGCCAATCTCGGCCCCGCCCTCGGCCCGTCGCTGTTCGCCGACGGCGTCCTCGACGGCGGCTGGTTCGTGGTGTGGTCCGAGTTCCGGTCCTCCCCGCTCGATGCGCTGGAGCCCATTCTGGGCGCCGGCGTCGTGGTCATGGTGCTGCTCGGCCTCGCGCTGCAGGTGGTGCTGTCGGCGGGGGTGGTGGAGGTCGTGCTCGAGCGGCGGGAGCGGCACCCCTTCGTGATGGGCGTGCGGTCGAACCTCTTACGATTCGCGCGCACGACTCTTCTGCTGACTGTGGGAACGGCGCTCGCCGCCGCGGCGGCGTGGGCCGTCGCCCGCGGCTTTTTCGATCTCGCGGAGGCTCGTGCGGACGGGCGCCTCGACCTGGTCGGGGTCGGGGCAGCCGGGCTGGTCTTCCTCGCCCTCTGGCTGCCGCAGCGGGCCGCGGCCGACCTGTCGCGCATTGCCGCCGTGCGCCACGAGCAGCGTTCGATGACCCGCGGCTACCTGCGGGCGCTGGGGGCGGTGCTGCGGCGGCCCGGGCTCTTCGGACCCTTGACGGCGAGCTTCGTCGTGCTGCCCGTCGCGCTGCACCTGGGGTACTTCCTGCTGCGCTCGCCGTGGACGCCCGCGACCGCTGCTGCGCTCGCCCTGCTGCTGGTGGCGCAGCAGGCGGTCATGGTGCTGCGGGCATTGTTCAGGCTCGGCTTCTGGGGCGCCGAGGTGGCCGCCTTCCGGCGCCTGGGTGAGCCGCAGCTGTGCCGTCCGCGACAGGCGCGCCGCACGGCGCAGCCGACGGCGTTCGTCGAGCCGGCGCCGGCGGAAAGCTACACGATCTAGGGCGGTCTCCTGTCATCGATGCGGGGCACGTCCGTGTGATATGGTGGCGCGGCCGAAGATGGCGCGAGTGGACGCAATCCTCCGTCCCCAGCCTTGATCCCGCCCGCTTTCCTCGTTTTCGGCCTGTCCAGATTTGATGGGGGTGCTGTATGCGTGCTTATGTCGTTGGTGCCGCGGTCGTGATGATGGTCCTGGGAGGCGCCGCGGTCTCGGCCGCCCAGCAGGCAACCGGGGACACGGTCGCGGTGGTGAACGGCCAACCCGTTTTCATGTGGGAGGTCCGCCTCCTGGCGCCGCAGGTGCAGGCGGAGATGGCGCGCCAGGGCATGCGTCCCGAGCGCGAGGCCATCATCCAGGCGACCACTCAGAGGCTTGTCGACATGCGGCTGCTCGGCCAGGAGGCGCAGCGTCTCGAGCTGAAGGCAGCTCCGGAACGGGTCGATGAGGTCATGGCCGAGATCGTGCAGCAGGCGGGCGGCCGCGAGGCCCTCGACACGACCCTGGCCGGGATGGGCGTCACCTACGACCAGCTGCGCGAGAGCGTCGCCGAGTCGGACCTGGTCCAGGTCTTCATCGCCACCCAGGTCGACCCCAAGGTCACCGTCAGCGCCGAGGAGGTCGACGCTTTCTACGCCGCCAACCCGGCGATGTTCGCGCAGCCCGAGCAGGTCCACGCGCGCCACATCCTGATGAAGGCGACGCCGGAGGACGCGCAGGAGGTTCGGGATGCGGCCCGCGCCCGTGCCGCCGCCGCGCGTGAGCGGGCGGTGGCCGGCGAGGACTTCGCGGCCCTCGCAGAGGAGCTTTCCGAGGGGCCGAGCGCGCCGCAGGGCGGCGACCTGGGCTTCTTCG
>DATIVB010000445.1:0-2786 GCA_035466375.1 Chondromyces sp. | reverse complement strand
ACGACACCCGCTGGCGGTTCAAGTTGGCGGACGGAGGAAGCTGTGCCATTCGATTCCTGGCCAACCGGAAGTGTCGAGGAGCGCGTCGCATACGCCATCTCCGAAGTGCGTCCGGGTATCAATGCCGACGGCGGCGACGTGGAGGTTTTGAAGGTGGACGGGTCCACCCTGCGGGTGCGGCTGCACGGCGCCTGTCGGGGGTGCCCGATGTCGACTTCGACGCTCTCGGACTTCGTCGCCGAGCGGGTCAAGCTCTACGCGCCCGAGATCACCGAGGTCGTGGCAGAGTAGACGTTGGAACGTTGGAACGTTGAACGTTCCGCCTGCCAGAGCACACGATATTGTGCGCCGTCCGAAACGTTGGAACGTGTAACGTTCAAACGTTTTAACGATTCAACGATGTTCGGTCGAGTGGGGTAGGGCGTCGGGTTGCGCTGCGATCGCACCGTCTCGGCGGTCTACGCCTTCTTCGGCTCCTGCTGCCGGCAGTTGGCGCAGCGCCCGGTGAAGACCACGTTCTGGTCGTTGACCTCGCAGCCGACCAGGTCTTTCAGGGTCCGCCAGTCGATGTTCGAGACGCCGCGCACGTCGATGATCTGGTCGCAGTAGTCGCAGATGAAGTGGGCGTGGCGCGAGGTGTCGGCGTCGTAGTGGGCGCGGCGGTCATTGCCGAAAATCTCGCGCACCAGGCCCTCGTCCTTGAGCACGCCCAGATTGCGGTAGACGGTGCCCAGCGACACCTTCGGCAGGGTGCCGCGGACCTGCTCGAAGATCCAGTCCGCGGTGGGGTGGGAGTACGTGTTCTTGATGGTCTCGTAGACGACGCGGCGCTGCTTGGTTTCGCGGGTCCGTGGGCGATTCTTCATGGCTCCCCCCAGCGGCCTGGTCGGGTTCTCGACCCGCTTCTATCACAGTGGTGCTGGCGAGTCGAGCCTGAGTACGGTTCCCATTCCTCTTTCATCAGCTGGGATACGACCTCTTGGCACCGATTCCTGGCATTATGCTACCATCCAGGAACCGTCCCGTCCACGCCGGGGCCTCGCCCCGGGGGGAACTCATGACCGAGTGTATTCGCGACATGGAGCCGTCGCAGCGGCCCAGGGAACGCCTGTCGGAGTACGGCGCGCGCTCGCTGTCGGACGCCGAGCTGCTGGCGGTGCTGATGCGCACCGGGATGAGGGGCCGCAGCGCGGTGGCCGTCGCCAACGAGCTGCTGGCATCCGAGGGCGGTCTTGCCGGCATTGCGCGGATGGACCACCGCGAGCTTTCGGCGCGGCCCGGGCTCGGGCCGGCCAAGGTGTCCGCCCTGCTGGCCGCCGTCGAGCTCGGGCAACGCTTCGCCATGGCCGAGCTGCGGGTCGCCGAGCGCCTCGACCAGCCGCAGATCGCGGGCGAGTTCCTGGTCCGCCGGCTGCACAGCGAAAGCCGCGAGGTCTTCGGCTTTCTCAGCCTCGACGGGCGGCACCGGTTCCTGGCCATCCACGAGCTCAGCCTCGGCACCCGCAACCAGGCACCGGTGGACGCGGCCGAGCTCTTCCGGCGCGCGGTGCTGGACCGGGCGGGTGGCGTGCTGCTCTTCCACAACCACCCGTCGGGCGACCTCGAACCGAGCCGCGACGATCTCGACCTGACCCGCCGGCTGGTGCGGGGAGGGCAGGTGGTGGGGGTTTCCGTCCTCGACCACCTGCTGGTCGCCGGCGGAAGGTGGCTGTCTTTGCGATCGACGAGAGCGGACCTTTTTGCCGCCTGAAGAGAGGCATCGAGTTTCGGCCTCCCGACGGAAACCGGTTCTGTTGGTGGTCTGCAGGGTCCTCGAGGCGCCGCCCGGCCCGACTGAGCCCTGGCGGGGAGTTCCGCCTGCACGGGGCACGAAGAAGGATGAGTGTGAAGCGGGCGTTGCGCCCGCTTGCACATCGTTTGAACGTTGGAACGTTGAACGTTGGCTCGTTCCGCCCACCCGCCCGGCAGGCCGGACGCCTGCCCCACAAGGACGCATTGAATGACCGAGGCTGTCTGGAGATGCGGGCGGGACGCCCGCGCCGCCAAGGGCACCGAGATGATGGCCGTGGTTGGCGGTGGAGCGGGCGTCCTGCCCGCACGGGTCGGTGGTGGCGGGGACTACTTGCGGTTGAAGCGGGTGACGCCGGGACTTGACATCGGCGAACCAAGCGGCGAGGATGCGGGCGCTGGGTGCGCATAACCCACGTGGAGGCAGTAACATGAAACGATTTCTCATTCTCAGTTTGCTGATCTGCGCAATGATTGCAACGCCGGCCGTGGCCGGCGACGAGGCCGAGAGCTACGGTGCCGGCGTGACCCTCACCGAAGCAGTCGCCATCGACACCCTGATCGCCAACCCGGACGACTACGTTGGCAAGAAGGTGCGGGTGGACGGCGTCATCACCGGCGTCTGCCAGAAGCGCGGCTGCTGGATGCAGGTGACCGACAAGGAGAGCGGCAACGGCATCCGCATCAAGGTCGACGACGGCGTGATCGTCTTTCCGTACACCTCGATGGGCCACGAGGCCTCGGCCGAGGGCACCTTCGAGGCCATCAAGCTGACGCCCGAGCAGATCGAGGCCCGCACCGCCGCCGCGCACGGCCACGCGCCCGGCGAGGACTGCGACGGAGAGGGGCCGAAGAAGGACGGCACCGGCGCCGGCTGCGACGCCCCGGTCGTCGATCAGTACGTGTACATGATCCACGGCACCGGAGCAGTCATCAAGGGCTGAGCGGGTTGCATCTCCGCAGGCTGATCATCGCGACCCACCGCGATGTCGGCTACT
>DATIVB010000444.1:0-23259 GCA_035466375.1 Chondromyces sp. | reverse complement strand
CGCCCACCATGACGACCACCAGAACGAGAATCAGAAGGGCCCCGCAGCCGATGCCGACCCATGCCCAGACCGGGAGACCCTGCTTGACCGGAGCCTGCTCGCCGTTGACCATCCTGTCCTCCCCGCGGCCACCGCCGCTGCACGCCGATTGAAGATCGAGCACAGGATACCATCGCAGGACCGGCGACAAACAGCGCGACAGGCAACGTGTGTCAGTCGGAAACACAAGCATCGGGAATGAATGAGGAATTAGGAATGAGGAATTAGGAATGAGGAATTAGGAATCCCTACCACCCCCGCCTCAAATGTCGTTGCGGACCTCTATCCTCATTCCTGATTCTCGACTTTGCGCCTTTGCGCCTTTGCATCTTTGCGTTCCTTTCGGGTGGGCGGGAATCTCGAGTCTGGCAGGCCGGGAGGTCAAGGGCGGTGCTACTCTTTCCCCACGTGGAACCTCCCGGGAGCCGTCGTGGACCTTGAGATCATCGGCATCGTGGTCTGCCTGCTGGGCTCCGGTTTCTTCTCCGGCTCCGAGACCGCCCTCAGCTCGCTGCCCCTGACCCGCCTCGAGGCGCTGCGCCTCTCGAGCGGACGTCTCACCCGTGCCGGGCTCGACCGCTGGGCCACCGCGCCGCAGAGTCTCCTCATCACCATCCTGGTCGGCAACAACCTGGTCAACGTGCTCGCCTCCGCCCTCGCCACCTCCATCGCCTACCGCCTCTCCGACGACGGCAGCCTGGCGGTGGTGGTCGGGCTCATGACCCTCGGCATCCTGGTCTTCGGCGAGATCACCCCCAAGACCCTCGCCCAGCGCCACGCGGCCTGGATCGCCTGCCGGGTGGCGCCCGTCCTCTTCCTCCTCGACCTCGTGCTGACCCCTTTCAACAAGGTCCTCGGCCTGCTCGCCCAGCTGCTGTCGCGCGGCGACGCCCCCGAGCTGCCGGTCACCGAGGAGGACCTGATGTTCATGCTCCGCCTCGCCCACCGCCACGCCCACCTGCCGCGCGACTCGCGCTTCATGATCGAGTCGGTGCTGCGCTACCAGCGCACGGTGGCGCGGGAGGTCATGGTGCCGCGGCCGATGGTGGCCACGGTCGACAGCTCCTGGGACCTCGCCACCCTGCAGGGCTTCATCACGGCCACCCCCCACAGCCGCTTCCCGGTCGTCGCCGGCTCGCCCGACGACATCGTCGGCGTGCTGCACGCCAAGCACCTGCTCAAGCTGCCGCCCGGCGGGGCCTGGCTCGACGCCGTGGTGCCGGCCCTCTTCATCCCCGAAACCCGCCCCCTGTCGGACCTCCTGCAGGACTTCCGCCGCACCGGCCGCCACCTCGCCCTCGTGCTCGACGAGTTCGGCGGCTTCTCCGGCGTCGTCACCCTGGAGGATGTGCTCGAGCTCGTGGTGGGCGAGATCGAGGACGAGTTCGACCTCGGCCACGAGAGCGTCATCGAGACGGTCGGCGAGGGCTGGCGGGTGGCCGGCTACCTGTCGCTGCGGCGGCTCGAGTCGCTGCTCCACCGCACCATCGCCCGTCCCGAGGACATCGACTCGATCGGTGGTCTCGTCGGCCACCTCCTCGGCGGCGAGGCCACGGTCGGCGCCACCGCATCCTGGGACCGCCTGGAGCTCGAGGTCGAGGAGGTCGAGGACGGCCGCGCCACGCGGGTCCTGGTCACCCGCGCCCCCTCAGGGGCTTGAGGCGGACCAGGACGTCATGTGCCCCGACTCGAAGCCGTCGGCGAAGATCCTCACCGCCGGCGGCAGCGGCCACGAAACCCCGTAGACACCCTCCGCCGAGCCGTCCTGGAACTCGGAGGTCCATGCCGCCATCATCCGCCCGCTGCCGGAGACCGCCACGTCGGGCAGGTACTGCCGGTCAGCCGTGTAGGTGTTGAACTGGATCTCGCCCACCGTCATGGTGCCGTCGTCGAAGAGGGTGCGGCCGAACACCCCGATGTCGGAGCCGTCCTGGTTGTTGCGCCCCTCCCATACAACCGCCGCGCGGCCGTGCTGATCCGCCGCCACCGCGGGACGGCCCTGGTACCCGGCAGCGACGGCGTTGACCTGGAACTCGCCTCCCGCCGGGCTCGCCGCCGCGTCGTACCACTGCCCGCGGATGCTGCCGAAGGCGCCGTCGAGGCCGGTGTCGTCCTCCCACACCACGAGGATGGCGCCGCTGCCGGAGACCGCCACGTCGGGATACGACTGGTTGCCCTCGGTGGTGGAGTTCACCCTGAACTCCCCGCCCACGGGACCACCGTCGGCACCGATGACGCGCGCGACCACGGCGTCACTGTCGTAGTCGTCCTGGCCGTAGCTCTCCCATACAGTGACGAATCCTCCGCCCGGCCGCCCCGCCACCGCAGGCGCGCTCTGGGCCAGGTAGGTGGTGGTGTTGAGCAAAAGCTCGTTGCCCAGGGGGCTCCCGTCGGCCGCGAAGGCGCGGCCCACGGCCCCCGGCCCGGAGGCGTCGCGGCCGCTCCAGACGACCATGAAGCGGCCGTCGCCGTCGCACGCCACCCGCGGGTCAGTCTGCGTCCCCGGCGGCGACGAGTTGATCATGAACTCGCCCCCGAGCGGCGTTCCGGCGGCATCGTAGCGGCGCCCCATGATCCTCGGGGCGGCGCTCACGTCGGCCTCCCACACCACCACGAAGCTGCCGTCCGCGGCCACCGCCACGGCGCCGTCCATCTGATCCTCGTCGGTGGTCTGGTTGACGCGGAACTCGCCGCCGACCGCGGCGCCGTCGCCATCCAGCCGCTGCCCATACACGCCCCACTGGTCGCCGTCCTGGCGCCAGCTGTCCCACACGGCCACCGCGCTGCCCGAGCCGTTCATGGACAGCCGCGGGCGCAGCTGACCGAACTCGGTCTCGGTGGGGATCAGAAACTCCGTCGCCTCGTCGTCGGCAATGGAGACCGAGGCCGCCACCGGCTGGCCCAACGCGATCTCGCCCACCGGGTTCGACAGGATCACCTGGAACTGCTCTCCACCCTCCACGTCGGCGTCGTCCAGCACGGTGAGGACGATCGCGCGGTCCGTGGCGTCGCCGTCCGCCCAGCTCAGGGTTCCCGAGTCCGCGAGGTAGTCCGCACCCGCAGCCGCCGTGCCATCGGCCGTGGCCCAGTCCACCGACACGGCACCCGCCGCGCCGCCGAACCTCTTCACCGTCAGCTCGACCGAGCCTCCGGTCTCGGCCGCCTGGTAGGAGACCGAGCTGAACTGCAGCCTGGGACCGTCGTCATCAACAATGGTGACCGTGGCAGCCGAGGGTGAACCGACGATGGCCGCACCCGTCGGCTCGCTGAGCGCCACCACCACCGTCTCGTCGTCCTCGTGGAACGCGTCGTTGACGATTGACAGCGGGATCGTCTTGGAGCCCGTGTCCCCGTCACCCCAGACCAGGGTCCCCGACGCCGGCAGATAGTCGGAGCCGGGCGAGGCCGAGCCGCCACCGGCCGCGTACTCCACCGTGACCTCCCCGGTGGCCGGGCCGTCGCGCACCACGTACAGGCTCACTGTGCCGGCGTTCTCGCCCGCGTCGATGGTGGCGGATGAGAATCGAACGACGTCGGTCTCGTCGTCGAGGATGGTGAGCTGCGCCCGGTTCAGCACGCCGAGTGTGGTGGGTCCGGTGACGCTGTGCAACCTCAGGCCGAAAAATTCCACGCCCTCGGTCTCGGTGTCATTGCTGATGGGGACCTGAACCGTCCTGTCGGCGGTGTCACCGTCGGCCCACGTCACCACTTGGTTGACCGCGGTGTAGTCGGTCCCGGCGATCGCCGTGCCGTCCTCGGAGGTGACGGTCACGCCCACCGTCCCTTCGCCGGCCCCAGAGCGCCGCAGCGTCACGTTCGCCACGCCTGAGTTCTCGGGGACCGCGTACGCCGTGGTCTCGAACTGGAGGACCGAGGACTGTTCGTAGGGGTTCAGGAGCTTGAAGGCGGTCAGGACGCCGTCGTCGCGGGCGAAGTAGAGCCGCCCTTCGCTCCAGGCGATCTCGCCGCCGACGGCGTGCTCGAACACGCCCACCGGTTGGAAGTGGTGCGACCACACGCTCTGGTGGGTCGTGAGGTCGATGGCGTGGATGGCCGAGCCCTCGCCGGGGGTCTCCCAGGTCTCCTCGTCGATGATGAAGAGGAGCACGTGGGTATCAGTCACGATCACGGTGCCCTCGACGCGGTACGGGAAGGGCGGCACCCACGACCACAGCAGGGCGCCGTCGCTCTGGCGGCGCGCCTCCAGGTTGCTGTTGTTGATGGCATAGATCACGCCCTTGGCCAGCGAGGGCTGGCCTGCGTACGAGTTGTATCGGCTGTGCCCGAAGCCGTCGTCGATCTCGTAGCGGATGGACCGGGTGCCGAGGTCGAAGGAGATCAGCCGCAGGTCCTGGATGACCAGGACGTCGTTCTGGCCACCCAGCACCGGCGCCATGTCCATGCTCCAGCCGTGCCACTCGAAGTTGGGATCGGGAATGGAGAACTCCTCGACGCCGTCACGGCAGCGGATCACCGACAGCTTGGGGTCGTACTCGCCGGTGTAGGCGTAGGCGTAGATGCCGTCCACCGCCGGGGTCCACTCGTCGTACTGGTTGAGCGGGATGAACCACCGCCGGTCCGGCTCCTCCATGAAATTGAAGGCGTACATGCCGCCGTAGTAGCCGCCATTGATGTAGGCGGTCCCGCCGACGATGGTGGGCGCGAAGTAGCGCTCCCACTGGGCGGCGTGCGGCCCGTCGTGGATCAGGGCGCCGCTGGCGGCGTTGTAGGTGTAGAGGTGGGTGTCCGAGCCGTGGTTGCCCACCTGGAGGTAGACCTGCCCGCCGTCGTAGGCCGGCGGGTTGACCGAGAACACGTCGCCGAAGTCCTTGGACCAGAGGATCGAGCCGTCCTCGGCGTCGAGGGCGAAGAAGTCGTCCTGGTTGTTCTCGAAGTAGATCCGCACGCTCGCGAAGACCCGACCTCCTACGGCGGCGACCGGGTTCACGTCCTGGCCGTTGGGCGCCAGCGTGACCTCCCAGTCGAGAGTGAAATCGTTCGGGTCGAAGGACACCGGGATATAGCCGGTGTGCGCGGCGTTGGCCTGGTACATGGGCCAGCTCACCTGGGCGAAGAGCGTTGCGGGAATCAGCGACACTCCGATAGCCAGGAGCACCGGAAGCAGGCGTCTCATCACGGACCTCCGCGGATCACGTGGCCGCGCCGATACCGGCTCGATGAGCCCATCAGGCACGCGGCCCGAACTGTCGCCCTCCATTCGAGTTTACCCTCAGAGATCCGCAAGTGGTCTCAATTCCAGCGATTTGCGGGACGAGATCTCAATTATCAGGGGGCTTTAACAGAGCGTTGACAGGAGTGGCCGGCCGAGATCGCTTCAAACGCCTGAAATCGGCGCGACGGAGATCAGCGGCTGGCGTCGGCGCGCGACGGCGGCGGGCCCGTCGGTGGAGCCGCGAGGGCGGAATGCGAGCGCTTGGGGGCGGCGAGCGGCGGCGTGTCGGGGCCGGAGAGGGTGCGGATCTCACGGATGCGGTCGCCGACGCGGAGCTCGGTGAGGACCTCGCGGCCTGCGACCACCTCGCCGAGGTTGGTGTAGTGGCCCGTGAGGTGGTCGGCCGGCATGAGGGTCACGAAGAGCTGGCAGCCGCCGGTCTGGGGGCCCGAGGTGGCGATGCCCACCCGCCACGAGTCGAAGGGTTGCAGCGACGGCTCGTCGGGCAGCGCGAAGCCGGGGCCGCCCCAGCCGTCGCCGCGCGGGTCGCCGCCCTGGACCACGAAGTTGGGCACCACGCGGTGGAAGTCGAGACCGTCGTAGAAGCCGTCGGCCGCCAGGTCCCAGATCTCGCGCGCGCTCAGGGGGGCGCTTTCGAGGTCGAGGCGGATGCGGAAGGCGCCGCGGTCGGTTTCGACGTCGAGCCAGCGCGGCTCGGCGCTCCACTCGACCAGCTCGGCGTACCACTTCCGGCCGTGGCGCGGCTCGCGGCGCGGCAGCTCGATCTCCCGGCCGAGGTTGCGCGCGGCGTTGGCCAGCATCGCCCCCACCACCGGGTCGCGGTCGGCGAGCGCCGCGGCGATCACGGACTCGCGCGCCGTGTCGGTATCGGCCGCGGCCAACGCCGCCGCCAGCGCCTCGGCGCGGGCATCGGGCATGGCGTCGTCGCGCCAGGCCGCGGCGAAGGCCAGCAGCTCGTCGAGGCCGGGCGCCGCCTCCGCTGTGCCCAGCAGACTCAGGACCTGCGCCCGCACCGCCGGGTCGGGGTCCGCGCCGAGCAGCGCCTCGAGCTTCGCACGCCGCGGGGCGACCTGCCCGGGCTCGAGCGCGGCCAGCCACGCCAGGCGGACGCCGGCATCGGCGTCGGCCGCGGCGCGGGCCTCGGCCGGGGCGCCGAGGTCCACCGCTGCCCGGGCCGCGGCGCGCCGCCGCCACAGGTCCTTCGAGCCGGCCCAGCCTTCGGCGATGGGCGCGGCCGCCTCCGGCTCACGGGCCGCCAGGGCGGCCAGCGCGAGGCCTGCCGCCCAGGGCTCGTCGCCGAGAGCGAGCTTCCTCAGCTCCTTGGCGGTGCCGATGGACCGCTGGCGGCCGGCGGCCTGAAGCGCCGCGGCCGCCAGCTGCGGGTGCGGCGACGCGAGGGCTTCCCCCGCGGCACGGACGGCGGCGGCCGGCAGTACGACGGTGTCGTGCGCCGCCAGCGCCGCGCAGGCGGCGGCGCGCACCCGCCAGTCGGGGTCGGCGAGGGCGGCGGCCAGCACCGTCACGTCGTCGTCGCTCAGCTCGCCGCGCGCGAGACCGTTCACCGCGGTGGCCCGGATCACGGGCTCGGCGTCCCCGGCCAGCCGGCGCAACGACGGGCGGGCCTCGGGTGCGCCCGAGCGCGACAGCGAGTACGCCGCCGCCCGCCGCAGGTAGGGGTTGTCGCCGGCGGCGAAGCGCGCCGCGGCCTCGTGCCAGGGCGAGCCCTCCAGGCGCCACAGGTTGGCGAGCAGGGTCTCGAGCACCGCCGGGTCGCGCTCCGCGTCCAGGAGGCGGGACAGCGGCTCCCAGGCCTCGCTGCCCGCGTGGCACGCCGCCCAGGCTGCCGCTTGGCGGACCCTCGGCGGGCCGGCGGCGAGGCCCTGCAGCGCGAGCTCCAGCCCCGGCCGCCCGAGCCGGCCCGCGGCCAGCATCACCTGCTCGCGGACCCTCGGGTCGGAGTCCTCGAGGTACAGGACGAGGAGGGGCAACTGGGCGGTGCTCGGGTTCGCGGCGAGGACCCGCGCCAGCGCGACTCGGCTCTCCGGGTACGGGTCCTGCAGCATGGTCAGGGCCGGCCCGCGGTCGGCGCCCCAGCGGTCGAGGGCCTCGAAGAGGTAGCTCTGGCGGGCTTCGAAGGTGCTCGGCGACTGCGCCGCGGCCTGCGCCGCGCCGGCTGCGATCGCCGCCGCGAGGATCAGGGTGGTCGTCTTCATCCTTCAGGCTCCGTACAGCAGGCGGTCGCCGAGCACCGGCGGCAGGCCGGAGGCGAGGATGCGGCGGCGGGCCTCCATCGCCCGGTAGCTGACGCGGTAGAAGTACATCCGCCGCTGCTCGGTGTCGAGCAGGGCGTAGGCCGCGCGCGGATCGCGGTCCCGCGGCTGGCCGACCGAGCCCGGGTTGACGAGGTAGCGGCCGTCGGGCTCGAGGTCGAGCACCATGCGGCGGCCGGAGATCAGGCGCACCCGCAGGGTGTGGCTGCCGTTCTGCTCGCGCAGCACGAACATCGAGGGCACGTGGGTGTGGCCGAAGAGGATGATCGGCTGCGGCGTGCCGGCGAAGGCGAGCTGTGCGTCGTAGGCCGAGAACACGTAGGCGTCCTCGTCGACGCTCGAGCCGTGGCAGATCGCGACCTCGTCGCTCAGGGCCACGGGGCCCTCGGGCAGCGACTGCAGGTACTCGAGATTGCGGTCGTGCAGGTGCTGCAGGGTCCAGCGCGCGGCGTCGCGCGCGTAGCGGTTGAAGTACTCGGCGCTGTCGAGCCCGGCGCACACCCGGTCGTGGTTGCCGCGCACCGCGTCGAGGCCGGGCCCGAGGGAGCGCAGCCAGTCGAGCACGTGGTTGGGGGAGGCGCCGTACCCGACCGCGTCGCCGAGAAAAACCACCCGGTCGAAGCGCTTGCGGCGCACGTGCGCCAGCACCGCGTCGAGGGCCTCCCGGTTGGAGTGGACGTCGGACAGGATCAGGTAGCGCACGACGCCTCCCGGAGGGCGCCGGCCACCATCGCCGCAGCCTCGTCCGGCGTCTCGCGGCCGCTCAGCTCCACGGTCACGTCGGCCCGACGGTACGCATCCTGGCGCTCCTCCCACAGCTGTCGGGCCGCGTTCTCGTCACCGTACTTGGGTCGCCCGGCGTGGTCCGACCGGAGCCGCCGCCGCAGAATCTCCCACGGCAGGTGAAGGTAGACGGAGACCCCGCCGGCGGCCTCGACCAAGCGACGTCCCTCCCGGCTGCAGAAGGCACCGCCCCCCGTCGCCACCACCACGTCGTGCTCGAGTGCCGCCATGGCGGCCAGCTCCTCGGACTCTGCCGCGCGGAATGCCGCCTCGCCGTGGCGTGCGAAGATCTCGCTGACGGTGGCGTCGAAGCGCCGGCACAGGCGCTCGTCGAGGTCGACGAAGCGGCTGCTCAGCAGCTGCGCAAGGGCCTCGCCCACCGAGCTCTTCCCCGCCCCCATGAAGCCCACCAGGAATATGCGATTCATCCTCAACTATCGTACCACCGGGAAGATCGAACTTCTCTCATCTTCTTTTCTCGGCCCCCGGTTTTCGCGGCGAGGCGCTGCTCACCAGTTGACCATCTCACGAAAACCGGGGGCCGAAAAAAGATGGGAGCGCTGTGAAGGGGGTCACCCCTTCAGAAAACGCTCCATGAAGTGGGTGTCGACCTTGCCGGCCTGGAAGTCGGGGTCGTCGAGGATCCGCAGGTGCATCGCGGCGTTGGTCTTGATGCCCTCGACCTGCAGCATCGACAGGGCTCGGCGGCCGCGCTCGATGGCCTCGCCGCGGTCCCGCCCGGAGACCAGCAGCTTGGCGACCAGGCTGTCGTAGTAGGGCGGTACGGTGTAGCCGGCGTAGAGGTGGCTGTCGATCCGCACCCCGGGCCCGCCCGGCAGCGCGAGGTGGTTGATGCGTCCCGGCGACGGCGCGAAGCTCACGGGGTCCTCGGCGTTGATGCGGAACTCGATGGCGTGCCCGTGCGGGCGGACCTGCGCCCGCTTCGGCACCGACAGGCGCTTACCGGATGCGATCTGGAGCTGCTCGCGGATGAGGTCGATGCCGGTGACGATCTCGGTCACCGGGTGCTCGACCTGGATGCGGGTGTTCATCTCCATGAAGTAGAAACGGCCCTCGCCATCGAGCAGGAACTCGACCGTGCCGGCGTTCTCGTAGCGGGCGGCGCGGGCGGCGGCCACCGCGGCGCGGCCCATCTCGGCGCGCAGCTCGGCATCGAGCGCGGTCGAGGGCGACTCCTCGATCAGCTTCTGGTGCCGCCGCTGGATCGAGCACTCACGCTCGCCGAGGTGGATCACCCGCCCGTGCGAGTCGGCCAGGACCTGAAACTCGATGTGGCGCGGCTTTTCGAGGTACTTCTCGAGGTACAGGGTGGGGTCGCCGAAGGCGCGCTCGGCCTCGTTCCAGGCGGTGTCGTAGGCGCGCTGCAGCTCGCCCTCGTTCCACGCGAGCCGCATCCCGCGCCCGCCGCCGCCGGCCGAGGCCTTCAGGATCACCGGGTAGCCGACCCGGGCGGCGAGCTCGAGCGCCTCGGTGGAGGACGCCAGGGGGCCCTCCGAGCCGGGCAGGATCGGGACCTCCGACGCCGCCACGGTGCGCCGGGCCTCCGACTTGTTGCCCATCAGCCGGATCGCGTCGGGCGGCGGCCCGATGAAGACCAGGCCGCACTCGCCGACGATGGAGGCGAAGTGCGCGTTCTCGGCCAGGAACCCGTAGCCGGGGTGGATCGCCTCGGCGCCGGTGATCTGCGCCGCCGACATCACCGAGGTGATGTTGAGGTACGAGCTCGTGGAGTCGGCGGGGCCGATGCACACCGCCTCGTCGGCGAGCCTGGCGTGCAGGCAGTCGCGATCGGCCTCGGAGTGGACCGCGACCGTGGCCACGCCGAGCTCGCGGCAGGCGGCGATGATCCGCACCGCGATCTCTCCCCGGTTGGCGATCAGGATCTTGGAAAACATCTCGCCTCGTCTTCGCGATCAGTCGGGGCGGATCAGGAACAGCGGCTCGCCGTACTCGACCGGCTGCGCGTTCTCCGGCAGCACCTTGACGACGGTGCCCCGCACGTCGCACTCGATCTCGTTCATCAGCTTCATGGCCTCGACGATGCACAGGATCTGGCCGCGCTCGACCGCGTCGCCGACCTTGATGTAGGGCTCGGCGTCGGGGTTGGGCGCGCGGTAGAAGGTGCCGACGATGGGCGAGGTCACGGGGTGCAGCCCGTCCTCCTCGGCGGCCGCCGGGGCCCCTTCGCCGACGGCCGGAGCAGGTGCCGCGGAGGCCGCCGGCGCCTCGCTCGGCGCCGCCGCCGGGGCGGGCGCCGCCGCCGCGACCCGGACCGCGCCGTCGATCCGCACCCTCGAGCCGGCGTGCTCGACCTCCACCATCGACACCCCGGAGGAGCCGACCAGCCGGATCAGCTCACAGATTTCCTCGAATTTGAACATCGCTTGGTGTCACCTCAGATGAATTCGGAGTACAGGCGGGTGCGGGCGAGACGGCTCAAGAATCGCGCCTTCCCGGTGAGCCCGTCGCGGGCCAGCACCAGGACCAGGAAGTAGCCGCCGGCGATGGTGGTGAGAACGATCACCGCGTCCTCGGCGTACACCGCCAGCTGCTCCAGGTTGCCGTGCTCGAGCTCCCGCGCCGCCCCGGCCAGATCGCGCAGCACCGACGCCAGCTCCGCCCCCAGGGTCTCGAGCACCGCGCCCTGCGGGCTCGCCACCACCGGGATCCCGTCGGGATCGACAATCGCCGCGCCGCGGGCGCCCGGGCAGTTGTCCAGCAGCTGCAGGATGGAGTCGTCGAAGCTCACGTTTTCAGCCTCTCCGAGGCAAGTCTAACCGCGTCCAGCCAGCGCCGCAACGCCTGCACCCTGGCGCCGCCCGGTTCGTCGGCCGCCGGCGGCGTCGGGGCGCCCTCGCCGGCGCCCCCGGTCAGGGTCGCCAGCAGGCTCGATGCCTCGGAGTGGCCGGGGTTCCTGGCCAGCACCCCGCGCAGAGTCTTCTCGGCAAGCTCCAGGTCGCCCTGATCGAGGGCGAGCCGGGCCAGGGTCATGGTCGGCAGCGGCAGCTCCTCGGACCGCAGCTCGCGCGACGAACGCTCGTCATCGTCCCTGTCCGCGTCCCCGTCCGCGTCCGCGTCCGACGCCGCCTCCCAGTCCGCGGCCACCGTTCCGGTCTCGAACACCGCGCCGACCGCCAGGCCGGCCTCGAGGGACACGCCGTCGTCGGCGCGGTCCGCGGTCTCGAAGACCTCCTCGGGCTCGGGCACGGGCCCGGCTTCCGGGACGATCTCGAGCTCGGGCGCCGGCTCCTCGGCGGCGCCGAGGTCGAAGACCGCCTCTGCTTCCGCCTCCGCGGCGGCCGGCGGCGGCGGCGCGATGGGGATCTGGTCGAGAGGGATCGCCATGGTGCGCCGCGAGTCCATCTCGAGGTCGTCCACCGGCGCGTCGTCGGTGTCCACCGGCGTATCGTCAGCGCCCATCGAGGCGGTCGAGAAGACGTCCTCCTCGACGACGTGCACGCCGCTGTCGGCGTCCTCGAACGGAAACACCCGCTCCGCGGCGGCCGGCGGCTGAGCGCTCACCCTCCGCGGCGCGGGCGTCGGCACCTCGAGCTGCCCGTTCTCGGCGAGCTGCCGCTCGACGAAGAGGATCCGCTCATCGAGGACGTCGTCCTGGCCGGACAGAGCGCGCGCGCGTTTCAGGGCCTTGATGGCCTGCACCCACTCGCCGCCGGCGATCGCGGCCTCACCGGCGTGGCGCGCCGCGACCCCGTTCTCGGGGTCGAGCTCGAGGGCGCGGGCGAGCGCCTCGGTCGCCCCCCGGTCGTCGCCGTTGCCGAGCAGGGCGCGGCCCAGGCTCACCCAGGCGGCGACGTAGCGCGGGTGGTGGGCAAGGCCCGCGCGCAGGATCTCCACCGCCTCGGCGAGCTCGCCCTCGCGGCGCAGGTGCTCGCCGAGCCGGAAAAAGACCCGGGAGGACGGATCCTCCCGAAGTTCGTAGCGGAGCTGCTCGACGAGGTAGTCCATACGAAAAGGAGCCGCCGCCCGCTCGAGCGGGCGGCGGCCGTACGCTTACGATCCGTTTCCGCTCAAGGTCACAGACACCGATTTGGCGCCTTCGGTCGCGCTCTGGTACGTGATCACGACCTGGTCGGTCTTGGCACCCGCGGTTGTCGGGCAGAACTGGACCACATAGCTGCAGCTCGCGCCGAAGGCCAGGGTCCCCGGGCAGTCGTCGGTCTGGTAGACGAACTCGGTGCCAGTCTGCAGGACCGGGTTCAAGAGCGTCGCACTCTCGCCGCCGTTGTTGGAGATGGTCAGGGTCTGGCTGGGCGAGCAGGTGGTGGCGAGGGTGTTGGGGAAATTCCAGGTGCCCGACGGGTTCGTCGTCAGGTTGGCCGGCGTCGCGGTGCACACCGTCGAGTTCGGCTCGATGACGATCGCCCCCTCGAGGGTGTCGTCGCAGTTACCCGGGAAGTTCGTGACGGTCACGGCCACCGGCGTCGAGGCCGAGCGAACTCCCGGCGCGCCGCCGGGCAGGAGACACGCGGTCGGGTCGAAGCTGACGCCCAGCTCGTCGATGCCGGGCAGGTTGTCAACGTCAATGCTGGTGGCGCTGTTCACCGTGACGGTGCTCGATGGGGCGATGTAGTTGCCCACCCGGACGAGCACGTCGGTGGCGAAGAAGCGGCCGTTGATGGTGATGTCGGCGGCGACGGTGCCGAGGTCGGACTCGGGGATGATGACCGGGCTCACCGACAGCACCTGCGGCGAGTTGCCGAGGATGGTGAAGCTCCCGCCGGTCGCCTCCAGGTTGGACTCGAGGAGCACGACCCTGAAGTCGCCGGACGTGGGGTTGCACTCGGTGCCCAGGGTGTCCGGGATGCGGACCACGATCTCGGTGCCGGAGACGCTGAGGACCTCCATCTGGTTGCCGCCGAAGAACACCTGGAGCGGATCTTCGAATCCCGAGCCGTAGATGATGACCAGGTCGCCGAGCCCGCCCTCCTGCGGCGTGTTGCCGCTGATGTAGAGGTTGTCACCGTAGGTGAAGGAGCTGTAGGTGGACTCGAGGCCGCTGGTGGAGTTGACCACCCGAACGTCCACCGCCACCGGGGGCACATCGCCCTGGGTGGAGTAGTCGGGGCTGACGCAGGTGATGCGGTCCTGGTTGGCCGGGGTGGTGTCGTTGAAGACGTTGACGTCGAGGGCCGTCAGGTTGCCGAAGAAGACCTGCATCGGCGCCTGGAAGCCGGAGCCGAAGATGGTCACCAGGGTGCCGCCGTCGAGCGGGCCGGCGGTCGGCGAGATCGAGGCGATCTCCGGCTGCGGGTTGTCGGCGAGGACCACGAAGGAGTCCTCGAGGGTGGTGCCGCCGTCGACCGTCGATACGGTGACGTCCTGCGGCCGGTCCTCGGTCAGGGGCAGGGTCGAGAAGCGCGGCGTCTCGACCTGGATCTGCGAGCCGTCGGGCGCCACCGACAGCACGGTGGCCAGGCGCACCACGCCGTCGTCGTCGGTGAAGCTCACCGAGAGGTCGGAGGCCACCGAGCCGAAGTTCTGGCCGAGGATGTTGACCACCTCGCCGCCGGAGGAGCGGCCGGAGGACGGCGACACGCCGAAGATGGCGGGCCCGCCGCCGGGCAGTAGCACGAAGGCCGAGAACAGGGTGGCGGTCTCGGCCGAGCCGGTGCCGGCGTTGGTGATCACCCGCACGTCGGCGGTCTGCTGGATGCTGTTGTTGGCGCCGGTGAAGGCCGGGGTCACAACGGTGATGGATCCGTCCTCGCTCAAGGGGTCGCTCTCGGTGACGCCGGACACGATGCCCTGGTACGAGACGCCGGCAAGGTCGAAGTACACCTCGGCCGGGGCCTGGATGCCTTTGCCGGTGATGACCACCTGCTCGCCGCCCGCGTAGGAGCCGCGGCGCGGGTCGATGCCGTAAAGCTGCAGCGCCTCCGTGGCGTCGCGGTCGCGGTAGTCCACCGTCAGCTGGCGGCTGGCGCTGCCGACCTGGGCCTGGATCACGTAGGCGCCCGCGGTGTCGGCGAGGAACACGGCCGAGGCGGTGCCGCCCGAGGTCAGGACGGTGGCCTGGGTGGTGCCGTTGGCGAAGGCGCCGCCGGAGGCCGTGAAGGCGACCGCGGTGTTGTCGGGCGCCGGCGAGCCGTTCCTCGTCACCGCCGCCTCGACGAGGATCACGGTGCCGACGAAGGGGGCGGTGCTCGAGGCGGTCAGCGAGGTGATGCTCCACGCGTCCGGCACCACGGTCGGCACCGGCTTCGCCGAGGGGCTGTCGCCCGAGCACCCGGCGAGTGCGACCAGCGCCAGGAGAGCGATGAACGGAGTGATTCTCTTCATGGCTTCAGACCCCCACTTACTGGCCGAGACAGAAGAAGTTGAAGGCGATGGCAACCGGCACCGTCGACACGTTCTTGCCGGACACCGTCTCGCCGAAGATGACGAGCTCGAAGCTCTCGCGGATGTTGGTGTTGCCGGTCTCGGGGTCGAAGCCCCCGTTCTCCGGCAGCAGGTGGGCGATCGGCACCTGGCGCAGCAGCTCGAGCGGGTAGATCCGGTAGTTCTCGAGATCCGCGCTGCCGCCGGCGGGGACGAAGACCGCCTGGTCGTACGACCACTCCGGCGACGCCGTGCTGCCGCCGTCGGTGCGGTAGGGCCGGATCACCCAGCGCCTGAGGTTCACGTCCTGCTGCGGGCTGACGGTGCCCGCCGGGTCCTTGGTGGTCGACGTGATCTCCATGTTGGAGATCGCGAGGTCGCCCGCCTGCAGACAGACGTCGACGTCGGGGTTGTACTCGGTGATGTCGATGGTGAGAAACACCGACGCTTCGGTGTTGTCGAGCGAGCTCGAGCCGCCGCAGGAGCCGACGGCGAGCGCCAGGGCGAGAACACCGCAGAGTTGCAGGAAGCTCTTCATCTGGTCCTCCGACTAGTACTTCACGATCCTCGGGGTGATGAAGATCAGCAGCTCGTCGTGCCGCTTGAACACCCCTTTGTTTTTGAACATCCACCCGAAGATCGGGATCTTGTGGAGACCGGGGACGCGGTTCTCGTTGTCCTGGTCGTTGATCTGGTAGATCCCCGCGATCACGGTCGTGCCGCCGTCGCGCACCAGCAACTGGGTCTCGGCGTCGCGGGTGAAGATGGGGGCGTTGCGGCCGCCCTCCACCGCCGCCGCGAGGACCGGCTCCTGCTTCTTGATGTTGATGTCGAGGTTGACGGTGCCCTCGGCGGTGATCTGCGGCGTCACCTCGAGGCGCAGGGTGGCGTCCACGTACTGCACCGTGACCGTGTTGTTGGCCACCGTCTGCACCGGGATCTGGAGACCGGAGCGGATCGAGGCCCGCTGCAGGTTCTGGGTCGTGACCCGCGGCGTCGACACGATCCGCACCAGGCCGTCGGCCTCGGAGGCCGAGAGCAGGAAGTCGAGGTTGAAGGTGTTGAGGATGTCGCCGAAGGTCATGGCGAGCACGCCGTTGCCGCCGCGCGCCAGGTCGACCGCGCCGTCGACGCCGATCGAGTTGGGGAACTGGAGCCCGGTGTCGTTGCCGTGCTCGGCGTCCATGATCCCCGAGAAGCCCCAGCTGACGCCGAGCTCGCGCGAGAAGTCGCGCGTGGTCTCGACGATGCGGCCCTCGATCACCACCTGCGGCGTCGGCAGGTCGAGCGAGTCGATGAGGCGCAGGATGCCCTCGACGCGGTCGGACACGTCGCGCAGGATCAGCGTGTTGGTGCGCTGGTCGACGGTCACCGAGCCGCGCTCGGACAGAAGGTAGCTGTCGGCCGACAGCAGGCCGGCCACGTAGTCCGCCTTGGCGTAGGACAGCGGCTTGAGGTAGGTGCTCAGGGGCTTGGCCTTCTCGCGCTCCTTCTCGAATGCCGCCTTGGCCGACTTCTCGGCCGCCAGCTTGTTGATCGGCGCCACCCGCAGGACGTTGTTCTCGAGCACGTAGTCGAGGCCGTTGATCTTGAGGATGAGGTCGAGCGCCTGGTCCCACGGGACCTGGCGCAGCTCGACGGTCACCGACCCGCTGACTCCGGGGTCGAGCACGATGTTGAGGTCGGTGAGCACCGAGAAGGTCTTCAGCACGTCCTTGACGTCGGCGTCCTTGAGGGTGAGGGTGATCGGCTCGCCGGTCCACACCTCTTCCTGGCTCTCGACCTCGGTCGCGGCGTAGCTCTCCCCGGCCCTGGTCGGCGACTCGAGCACCTGCACCGCGGTCGCGCTCTCGATGAGCTGCTTGTCGTCGGCGACCCACGGGCTGCGGCCCGGGGCATTCGCCCGGTCGGCGGCGGCATCGGTGGGCGGCTGCTCGTCGGGGAGGTCGAAGAGCGCCGAGGCGACCTGCTCGGCCGGCTCGGGCTCGGCCGCGGGCTCGCTGCGGCTGATCTCGATGATGCCGGAGGCCCCGGCCGGTTGTGTCGACCCCGCGGCGGAGGCCGCCCGCGGCGGCAGCGAGGTGCCGACCCGGACGACCGCGCCGAGCTCGGTGCTGTCGACCCGGTACTCGGCCTCGGCGCGCAGGTCGAGCACGATCCGGGTCACGGGCTGCGGCTGGGCCTGGAACTGGGCCACCCGGACCTGGCTGACCAGCGCCGTGTTGACCGGCAGCAGGCGGCGTTCGACGTGGTTGATCACGCCGGCGAGGTCGAGCACCAGGCGCCGCGGCTCGGGCAGGGTGAAGGCGCTGACGGTCAGCGCGCGGTCGGCCTTGAGCTCGACCACCACCCCGTCGCCGCTGGCGACCGGCACCACCTCGTACAGCCGGGCGGTCCCGCCCGGGGCGGGCGCCACGGGCGGCGCGGCGCGGCGCTCGGCAACGACCACCTCCTCGCGGCTCACGCGGTCCGCGGTCGGCGGCGCATCGGCGAAGGAGAAGAACTCCAGCTCGAGGCCGCCCGGGCGCGACGACAGCGTCAGCTGCGCCGGCTCGGCGAGCCACACCGTGAGGCGGGAGACTCTCTTGCCGAACTCCTCGACGTGGTCGAGCTCGGCGCGCTCGATGCCCAGCGCAGGCTCGGCGAGGAGGCCCACCGAGGCGTCCCAGCGAGCTTCGGGAAGCTCCACCACCCACACACCCGGCTGCGGCGAGTAGTGGACGGTCTCCATCTCCCCTGTCGCCCGGAGGTGGAGAACGGGTCCCGACGAACCCGCCTCCGCACCCATCCCCTGAACGACAGGAATGGACTCCTCGGCGAGGAGCGGCACCGAAGCCCCCAGCAGGACGCAGGCCGCCGTCGCCACCAGGCTGCGGACGTTTTTCATCATCATGCCGTCCCCCAATTTCCTCTCAAATCAACGGCTAGTCCGAGAGATCTCGAACGATTTCGTCGTAAGGCTTCATTCGGCCGGGGTCGTTCACGTACTGTCGGAAGACCACCTTCTTCGGATGGATCTCGGCCACCTCGCCGTTGTACAGCTTGGTGCCGGGACGAATGATGTAGGAGACGTTGTCGCGCCCGAGGACGAAGGCGAGGATCCCGGTCGGGGTCTCGATGATGCCCTCGACCTTGAGCTCCTCGACCAGCATGCCCGGCAAGCCGGGGGGCCGGGTCGCGGCGGGGCCCTCCTCCACGTCCTCGAAGCCGAGCAACAGCGAGCGGAAGGGGTCGCGCCGGCCGGCCGGGTCGTAGCCCAGGATCCCGCCCTGCATGACCTCCTCCTCGCCGCGCAGGATGTCCTCGATCTTCGACACGTCGACGTCGCCGTCGAGCAGGCCCGCCTCGGCCGCGGGGGTCGGGGCCGGCTCCTGGGCGCCGGCGAGCGCGCCGACAGCGAGCAACAGCGTCATCGCACTGAACGACAGCCAAAACCGACGAGTCATTGTCCGGTCTCCGGCGTCTCTGTTTCTTCTTTGTAGATGAAGGTCTGCTGGGTGAACTCGGCGTGGATCGTGTAGTTCCCGGTCTGCCGCATCGGCGTCAGCACCAACGATTCGACGTTGATGATGCGCGGGAAGCGGCTCAGCCGGTCGAACAGCAGGCCGAGCTCGTGGTAGGTGCCGTCGAGCCCGACCTGGATCGGCCACGCCTGGAAGAAGCCGCGGTCCTCGAAGTTGCCGGGCGTGAACCGCGTCAGGGTGAACTGGCCCTGCTCGGTGAGCTGCTTGAGTCGCTTGATCAGGTTGTCGGTCTCGCGGCGGGTGGGGAGGATGCGGCGCAGCCGGTCGAGCTCGATCTCGTAGTTGCGGATGTCCTCTTCGAGCCGCGGCAGGTCGGCCTTGGCGGCGCGCCCCTTCTCGATCTCGCGCTCGAGTTCGTCGATGTTCTGCTGCAGCCGCTCGTTGGTGGTCTGGATGTCCTTGAAGACGTACAGGTGCATGACCACGAACAACGCCGCGCCGAGCAGCACGCCGATGATCACCGCCACGTACCAGGGCTTGGTGTTGAGATCTAAAGCCATCGAATCAGCCCCCCGTCCCCGATCATCCGGCGCCCGAGGTCGGCTGCGACCCGGCCGCCTGCAGCTCCGGTGGTGCGATGATGAAGTTGACCTTGAGCGAGAACGAGTAGCTCTCGCCGCGGCCGGCGCGCGCCAGGTTCTTGAGCTCCGGCTCCTCGAAGTAGGGCGAGTCGTCGATGTTCGAGATGAAGTTGGCGACCGCGTTCTCGTCCATGGCGCTGCCGTCGAGCAGGAGCTCGTTGCCCTTGAGGGTGAGCTTGGTGAGCCATACCAGCTCGGGGAGCGCCTTCGACACCTCGTCCATGATCTTGACCGGCCCGCGCTGGTTGCGCTTGAGCTCCTCGATGACCGAGATCTTGTGGCGCAGGGCCTCGCGCTTGGCCTCGAGCTCCTCGACCTTCTTGATGTACTGCAGGAGCTCGTCCCGCTCGCGGCGGCGCTGCTGCTCGACCTGGCGCAGCTCGGCGCGCTTGCTGGTCAGGAGGTACCACTGGGTGCCGACCACGATGCAGGCCAGCGCGAGCACGATCAGGAGGATGATGTCGCCCTGCTTGGCGCCCAGTGAGAACTGGGGCCGGGCGGCCTGGGTCGCCGCCGCCGCCGGAGTTTCCGCAACCAGATTGATCTTGATCATCGCGTCATTCTCCGACCCTGCGCACTGCGAGGCCCACCGCCACCGCCATCGCCGGGGCATGCCGGTTGATCCACTCGGGATCGAAGTCGGACTCGCTGTAGCGGATGTTCCGGAACGGGTTCATGACCTCCACTGTGACCTGGAAGCGGTCCCTGATGACCTCGTCGAGGTTGAGCACCTGTGCGCTGCCGCCCGCGAGCACCACCCGGTCGAGGTGGTCGACCGAGGAGGTGGCGACGAAGAAGTCGATGGTCTTCTGGAGCTCGGCGGTGAGGTCCTCCGAAACGGAGTTGAGGACGCTCAGCACCTGCTGGAGGGTGTTCTCGCCGATCCGCTCACCGAGCTTGAGGCGCTCGGCGTCGTCGCGCGACAGGCTGAGCTCGCGCTGGATCGCCTCGGTGTACTGGTTGCCGCCGAAGGCCACGTCGCGCCAGAAGATCGAGGTCCCGTGGTAGAGCACGTTGATGTTCATCACGGAGGCCCCGATATTGACCAGGGCGACGGTCTCGGAATCGAGGTCGTAGTTGGCCTCGAAGGCGTTCTGCAGTGCGAACACGTCCACGTCCACCAGCACCGGGTCCTTGCCGGCCTGCACGATCACCGAGGTGTAGTCGGCGATGCGGTCCTTCTTCACCGCCACCAGCAGCACGTCCATGGTGTCGCCGCCGCCGGACTCGAGCACCACGTAGTCGAGATTCACGTCGTTGATGTCGAAGGGAATGTACTGCTCGGCCTCCCACTGGATGGACTCGGCGAGCTCGGCATCGGTCATCGAGGGCAGCTGGATCTTCTTGATGATCACCGAGTGGCCGGACAGCGAGCCGCCGAAGCCCGGGGTCTTGATGTTGTTCTCCGCGATCAGCCGCGACAAGGCCTCGACGACGAGCGACGAATCCATGATCGCGCCGTCGACAATCGCTTCCGGAGAGAGGTTCGCGATCGCCGCGTGGAGGAGCTGAAATTCGCCGCTTTTCAGCGGCTTCAACTCGACGATCTTGATCGCGGAAGATCCTATATCGCAACCGACGACTTGCTTTTTGGGTTTTCCAAACACGGCTTACACCTTGATCGCAGAAGTTTTTCTGGACAGGATCATAAACCCCTCTACTTTGAAGGCTACCAAAGGGCCCCCCATAGGTCAAGAACAGAGATCACAACAAAATAGGTTCGCAACACTCTCCATGATACACCCTTGCCTGTCGCCGATTTTTCCCGAGTCGTCCCACGCCCCGCCGGGACCCGAATTCTCCCTCCCCCGGAGACCCGGAAATAGGGCCGTGTTTTGCCGCCGCAGAGGCTGGAAATTCAGCCCATCGCGGCGGGCATTCGGACCGGAAATACCCCGCCTCATTCCGCCGCTCGCATCCGAAATGTCGCCCGTCCGCGTACCGCGGCGGAACATTTCCGCCGGCAAAAGCTTGAAAACCGGCTGCACATGTGTTATTCAATTTCACCCCCGCGCGGGGATTGTGAGGAGGAACTCCGACATGGCGCAGCGATGTGAAATCTGCGGCAAGGGCCCGATGACAGGCAACAAGGTCTCCCACGCCCACAATTTGTCCAAGCGGCGCTGGTTGCCGAACCTGCAGCGCGTCCGTGCGATGGTCGAAGGCCGCCCCAAGTACATCCGGGTCTGCACCCGCTGCATCCGCTCCGGCAAGGTCAGCAAGGCGCCCCGCATCTGAGGACCGCCGCGCGCTCATGCGCCGGCCCCCGCCTGCCCCCGCCGCTCCACCCGCAACATTCCCTTGAGCCCCAGCAGGCGGCTCATCACCCGCGACAACTGCGCCGCGTCGCGGACCAAGATCGTCATCGCGGCGAAGCCGGTCTCGTTGGGCTCGGTCCGCAAATGGCAGCTGAGGATGTCGCTGCCCTCCGCTGCGATCGCCTGCGAGATCGAGGCCAGCATCCCCGAGCTGTCGTCGAAGGCCATGTCGACGTCGACCGGCGACTTGGGGCCCGCGGCGTCAGGGTGGGTCGAGGCCCACTGCACCTCGATCTCGCGCTCCGGGTGGTAGAGGAGGTTGCGGACATTGGGGCATGAGCGGGCGTGCACGGCGACGCCCTTGCCGCGGGTGACGAAGCCGACGATCTCCTCGCCCGGCAGCGGCTTGCAGCAACGCGCCAGGTAGACGAGGAAATCGGCGTCGCCGGTGACCTCAAGGGCGTGTCCTCCGGAGGCCAGCGGCGCCACTTTGCGGTGCGGCCCCTCGGCGCCGGGGGCGGCCTCGGCGCCATCCGCGGGCCCCGATTCCTCGTGCCGGAGGGAGGCGGTGACGGCCGATACCGGCACCTTGCCGAAGCCGATCGCCGCCAGGAGGTCCTCCTCCTTCGACAAACCGCTGCTCTGGGCGATCGCCGCCAGTCCCTCCGCTCCCCCGAGCTGGCGCACCGAGGCGCCCATCTTCCGCAGCTCGCGCTCGAGCAGCTTGCGCCCGAGCTCGACCGCGCGCTCCTTCTCCTCGCGCTTCAGCCACGCCCTGATCCTGGAGCGCGCGCGGTTGGTTGCGACGATCGAGAGCCAGTCGTGGTGCGGCTGCTGGCGGTTCGACGTGGTGATCTCGACGATGTCGCCGTTCTTGATCTCGGTCTTGAGCGGTACCCAGCGCCCGTTGACCCGGCCGCCGACGCAGGTCTGGCCGACCTGGCTGTGGACGCGGTAGGCGAAGTCGAGGACGGTGGCGCCGCGCGGAAAGGAGAACACGTCGCCGCGCGGCGTGAAACAGTAGACGTCGTCCGGGTAGAGGTCGACCTTGAGCGAGTCGAGGAACTCGCGCGGCGAGGTGCCCTCGGAGTTGTCGAGCAGGGCGCGCAGCCAGGCCATCCGCGAGTCCTCGACCGCGGCGCGGGAACCCCTCTCCTTGTAGCTCCAGTGGGCGGCGATGCCGTACTCGGCGATGGTGTGCATGTCGGCGGTCCGGATCTGGATCTCGAAGGGGTGGCCCTCGGGCCCGATCACGGTGGTGTGCAGCGACTGGTAGGCGTTGGGCTTCGGGATGGCGAGGTGGTCCTTGAGCCGTCCCGGCACCGGCGGCCAGCGGTGGTGGATCAGGCCGAGGGCGGCGTAGCAGTCGGCCACCGTCGAGACGATGATCCGGAAGGCCAGGAAGTCGAAGACGTTGGCGACGTCGACGCCCTGCCGCTTGAGCTTGGCGTAGATCGAGTACAGGTGCTTGACCCGGCCCTGGACCGTGCCCTCGATGCCGTTGTCCGCGAGCAGCTTCTCGAGCACCGCCTGGATCTCCGCGAACCAGCGGTCGGCCGCCTCGCGCCGCTCCTCGATCTCCTGCTCCAGCTTCTCGGCCTCCCGCGGGTGGAGGTAGCGGAAGCAGAGGTCCTCCATCTCGGTCTTGATGCTGCCGATGCCGAGCCGGTTGGCGATCGGCGCGAAGATGTCGAGGGTCTCGCGGGCGATCGCCACCTGGCGGTCGCGGCGCAGGAAGCCGAGGGTGCGCATGTTGTGCAGCCGGTCCGCGAGCTTGATGAGGATCACCCGCACGTCGTCCATCGAGGCGAGCAGCAGGCGGCGGAAGTTCTCGGCCTCGGTCGCCTCGCGGCTGGTGTACGAGCTCTCGAAGTCGGCCATCTTGGTCAATGCGACCACCAGGCGGGCCACCTCCGGCCCGAAGGCCTCCTCGACCTCGTCGGCGGTGGTCGGCGTGTCCTCGAGGATGTCGTGCAGGAGCCCCGCGGCCACCGTCTCCTCGTCGAGCTCCATGTCGGCGAGGATCCACGCCACCGTCAGGGGGTGGGTCAGGTAGGGCTCGCCGGAGCGCCGGATCTGCCCCTGGTGGCGGTTGGCCGCGAACACGTAGGCGTGGCGGATGAGGTTTTCGTCGAGCTCGGGGCGGTACGCCTCAACCCGGTCGAGGATGTCCTCGATGCGGATCTTCATCGCACCGGACTGGAGGGACGCCACAGCCATCCATCCATTCTAGCTTTCGGGGTCAAGGAA
>DATIVB010000443.1:0-3837 GCA_035466375.1 Chondromyces sp. | reverse complement strand
GACCCGGCCGTTGAGGATGACGAGGTCGTAGTCCTGGGCCACGGCGACCTGCGCAACGGCGAGGAGCCCGAAGATGAGCGCTGCCGCGCTGATGATCGTTGAGAACTTCAATTTCAATCTCATGGTCAATTTCCTTTGTTTCGTCATGTCTACGGTTGATTGTCGAGCCGATGACCTTCACTCACCAGCTCGACGCTGAGCAGAGCGCACTGCATTTCGGAGAGCTGCTCGAGAACGCCGAGAAGAGCGGCCTGATCGGCGGTCGGCACGGTCAGCTCGGTGATTCCACGCGGATCCGGGCTCGTTCGCTCGATGACGTTCATCCCTTCGAACCGGTCCTTCCACTCGGGACCGAGGCGTCCGACAACCCGGAGTCGGTAGATCCCCGGATCGTGCATCGACGGAAGACCGACGCCTCCAGCTTCAGTTTCGTTCACGACGTTTGGCATTGCGACTCAGTCGCTCCTTTTTCTCAGTCCGATCCGGTTTGCGATGATTGGAATCTACTCGTCGCCGGCGCTCTCGCGCCATGGCCAAAACGGCTAATTTTGGCTAATAATCAGCTCGTGCTCAGAGAGATGGCGTGCGGATGAACCCCCGGGCGACGGCAGCAGCCACCGCCTCGCGACGGGTGTGGACGTCGAGCTTGGCGTAGACGCTCTCGAGCCGCTTCTTGACGGCGGCGGAGGTCACCGAGAGGTGGGCCGCGATTTCCTTATTGGTCAGCCGCCTCGCCAAAAGCTCGAGGGTCTCGAGCTCGCGTCGGGTGAGGGGGGAGCCGATCTCGGTTCCCGCACCGGAGGCGGCCGCCGGGCTCGGTTCATCGCCATACAAAGGTTGCGTCGCCACAGCACGCAGCAGCTGCTCGAGGAATCCGCTCCGTCGTGATCGCGCCGCAAGCGACTCCAGGAGCGCCGAACGCCGAGAGCCACCCCCCAGGAAGGGGCGCACGATCCGGTGGGGCATGGCCCGTTGCAGAGCGAAATCGAGTGCCTCGCGGGCCTCATCGGTTCTTCCCACAGCTTCAAGGGCATCGCTTCGAAGCACCATCAGGCGGAGCTCCTGCCGGTGATTGTGGATCATCTTTACCCGAGCCAGCAGCTCGTCGATGAAGGCGAGGGCCTGGCGGTGGGCTTCGGGATCCGGATGGAGCAGCATGTTCTCGGCGCGGGTGATACTCGGCACCTCCAGCCAGTACGAAATCGCGTCGACACCAATCGTCGCGGCCGCGGGAGCCGTCGGCGGCGAACCCTCGAACCGTGCCAGCCGCGACTCGAGAGACTCCACGACCTCGAGCGATGCCGGGTCGTTGAGATCGAGTGCGAAACGCCGGGCGTCCGCAACCCGGGACGCCATCGCCTCCCTGTCCGACCGCCTCTCGGCCACCAGCGCCAGACCGATCAGACTGTCGGTAAAGAGGCGGCTATTCGTCAGGTAGCGAAATTTTCCGACTTCCTGGAAGTACTCTTCCGCTTCTTCCGGCCGGTCCTGCTCGAGGGCCACGACACCGAGCAGATACGGAGCGTGGACAGCCCAGTATGGTGGTGTCGACGCCTCGGCTGCGAGCCATCGCCGGACCGTCGCCGCCATACCGTCGAAGTCGTATTCGTAGAGCTGCAGAGTGGCGCGTACTATCAACAGCACATCGAGCCGACCCGAACCGCGGCTCAGCTCACGACGGATTGCGGCGTCAACGATGCGAAAGGCCTCGTCGTGGCGCCCGAGCCGCGCCAGCGCACCGATGTGATACGCGCTCGCCAGACTCTGCGCCATGCCCCCGCCGTCATCGCCGATGGTCTCGAGAGCGCGCTCGCCGTGACGCAGCGCCGCAGCCGGATCGGCATTCCAATAACATGCAAATGTGGACACCGCATCAAGGTCGGCCGAAAACAAGTCCGCGCCCGCCCGTCGATCCTGGGGAATCCGCCCTTTGCGGACTTCTTCCGCACGCTCCAGCAGTTCAGCGATTCCCTCGATGTCCCAGCGAGCCACGCGAAGGTAAAGGTCGGCAACCAGAAGAGGAAGTCGGTCGCGAATCGCGCCGGGCGGGAAGAGCTCGAACCAACGCTTGAGGAGCCGCCTCGAGAGATCCTCGTCGATAACCTGGCGGAGGTGGCAACCCAGCAGATCAGCCGCCGAGTCCACCTCGCCGGCCTCGACCCAAAGCTGGATGGCCTCCTCCACCAGACCCTCCCCGGCAAACCACTCCGCGGCCCTTGCGGTGATGCGGGCGCGCTGTTCCGGGGATTCGAGCTCCGGCAGCCGCTGCAGCAACAGCTGCCGGAAGAGGTGGTGGTAGCGGAACCAGCGGCGCTCGGCGTCAAGCGGAACCAGGAAGAGCTGGTGCCGTTCGAGCCGGGCGAGCAGCTCCCCTGCGTCCCACTCCGGCGAGCGCTCCGCGAGGAGGTGCGCGCACAGCGGAGCGCAGAATCGCTCGAGCGGAGCGGTGACCGTAAGCAGTTGCAGGACCTCGGGCGGCTGCAACGCCAGGACCTCGGACATCAGGTAGTCGACCACCAGTTGGTCGTCACCCGAGAATTGGTGCGCCCGCTCGTGCGGGTTCGGCGCCTGAGCGACGGAGATTCGCGCCAGCTGCAGGCCAGCTGCCCAGCCCTCGGTCCGAGCACCGAGCGCATCGATCTCGGCATCGTCGAGCGGCGGGCCGTCCTGCCCTGTGAAATAGGCGCGGATCTCGTCCGGAGTGAAGCGGAGGTCGCGCCCCCGAAGCTCGGACAGCCAGCCCTTTCCGCGCCATCGGCCGAGGGGCCATGGCGGGTCGATCCGCCCGAGGGTCAACAGACGGAGAGTTTCGGGAAGCTCCTCCACCATCCGGACGATCAGCTCGTGAACCTCCCGGGAGGCGATCAGGTGGAAGTCGTCAAGAGCGAGGAGCAGCGGTTCCTCGAGCACCGCGAGCTCCGAAAGCAGGACCTCGCAGAAGTAACTCCACGGTGGTTCCGTCCGGGCGTCGAGCAGCGCCGCGGTCTGTACCAGTGCTCCCGGCCGCTGGTTGCGGATGGCTGTCACCAGATAGCTCGCGAAGCGCTCGGGTTCGCTCTCCCGGTGGCTGAGTGAGACCCACGCCGTGTCCCCAGTGCGCTGCGCGAGCCACTGCAGCGCCAGCGTCGTCTTGCCGTACCCCGCCGGCGCCGCCACCAGCGTCACGCGGCCGTCACGACCCTTTTCAAGACGTTCGACGAGCCGCGGTCGTGCCACCAATCGCCCCGGCAACGGCGGCCGCTCGAGCTTGCTGCGGATCAACACGTTCTCCGCTGGCGGATTGACGGCTTCGAATTTCATCCTTGTCGGTCTCGGCGAGTGTAAATTGTAAGCCAGTTCGGCTCATTCCCGAAGCCCCTTCCAGAATTTCGGCGGCGCCCGTTTGCATCCAACGTCTGCAACGCGAGTGGTCAGAGCAGCGGTGCGGTCAGCCGGGCCACCGAGACCGCGAGCCTGTGGGTAAACGGCGCATTCCGCAGGTCGGTCGGGTCCCAGGGAACGGCGTGCGCCATGTCGTTTTCGAGCATCGCCTCGAGCTGCCTCCCGAAGTCTTCGTTGACGATGAGGGCGTTGATCTCGAACTGCAGCCGGAACGACCGGTTGTCGAAGTTGGGG
The DNA here is from genome assembly GCA_035466375.1 of Chondromyces sp. Lineage (GTDB taxonomy): Bacteria > Acidobacteriota > Thermoanaerobaculia > Thermoanaerobaculales > Sulfomarinibacteraceae > Sulfomarinibacter. Next base: position 222 of record DATIVB010000443.1, on the reverse strand, counting down.
CTGCCGACCGACGACACGTCGTCGTCGATGAGCAGGACCTTCTGGTGGGGGAAGCCGTCCGTGTACCGCACGAAGGTCAGCCCCACGTCGGACAGCTCGTTGGCGTAATAGCGCGCCGCCAGGTCGACCAGCGGGTTGTCGCCCTTCTCGGGCACGATGATGCGGACGTCGACTCCGCGCAGGGCGGCCAGCCGCAGCGCCGCCATCACCGCCTCATCCGGC
>DATIVB010000442.1:0-12060 GCA_035466375.1 Chondromyces sp. | reverse complement strand
TTCCGCTTCTGGCAGAACCTGAGCACGTAGATCCCGGCGCAGGTGGCGATCGACGCCAGGAAGAGGTCGAAGGGCTCCGGGGCCGAAGCCTCGCCGCCCGAGTCCCTTGCCTGGTCGGTGGCGATCTCGAACCCGTTGTAGTCGGCCTCGACGCGCGCACCGCCGGGAAAGCGAACCGTCATGGAATTCTCACCCATCGACTCACCTCGTCGGCTGCGATTCTATCCCTTCGCGCGCCCTCCGCCAACGTTCTAACGTTTGAACGTTCAAACGTTTAAACGACTGCTCGAAAAACCGCCAGCTCCTCGAGGTTGCCCTTCTGGCCGCGGATCGGCGACGGCACCTGCCCGACGGTCTCGAGGCCGAGGCCGGCCAGCGCCGCGACGGTGCGGTCGATGACGGCGCGGCGCACGCCCTCGTCGCGGACGATGCCGCCCTTGCCCACCTGGTCGCGCCCGGCCTCGAACTGCGGCTTGACCAGGCACACGAGCCACGCTCCCGGCAGCAGGTGCGGCAGCAGCGCCGGCACCACCAGCACGAGCGAGATGAAGGACACGTCGACGGCCGCCAGCCCGACCGCGAAGGGCAGCGCCCCCGCCTCGAGGTGGCGGGCGTTAACGCCCTCCATGACCACCACCCGCGGGTCGGAGCGCAGGCGCCAGTCGAGCTGCCCGCGGCCCACGTCGAGGGCGATGACACGCCGCGCGCCGCGCTCGAGCAGGAGGTCGGTGAAGCCGCCGGTGGAGGCGCCGACGTCGAGGCAGTCGAGGCCCTCGGCGGAGATTTCGAAGCGGTCGAGCGCGGCCTCGAGCTTGAGCGCCCCGCGGGACGCAAAGGGGTGGTCGGGTTCGACGACCTCGAGCTCGGCCTGCAGGTCGACCTGGGCGCCGGCCTTGCTCTCGATCCGGCCCCCGACCCGTACCTTTCCGGCGAGCACCAGGGCCTGCGCGCGGGCGCGCGACGGCGCGAGCCCGCGTTCGGCGAGCAGCACGTCGAGCCGGATCTTCTTCGTGCCCACGATGCGATCCTAGCCCGAATTCCGAAATCCGAAATCGAACACCGATCGTGCCCCGTCTCAAGGACCGCCGGCATCGGAGCCACCGATCGCCACCTTGGCCAGCCGGTGCTCCCAGGTCAGGGAAACCAGCAGCTCGCCCGACGGCAGCCGTGCGATGCCCGTCACCCCGGGCAGGCCACCGCGCAGCAACCGCGGCGGATCGGCGCCTGTGGGGTCGAGCAGCCAGAGCTCGCCGGGCGCCGGCGCGGTCGCGACCAGCCCGCCCGACGGCAGCGCCGCCAGGTAGCCCTCCTGCTGCTCGCGGCTGCTCCAGCCCGGGACCTCGAGCCGGCGCACCACGGCCCCCGACGTCGGGTCGACCACGGCGACGGTGCCGGCAGCCGGGAGGGCCACGGCCACCAGGTCTCCGAGCGCGGCGAGGCCGACGACCGGAGCGTCGAGCTCGGTGACCGCCGCCTCGCGCCAGCCGGGCGGGTCGAACCGCAGCAGCCGGCGGTTGCCGGTGTCGGCCACCAGCAGGCTGCCGCCGGCGGTCCAGAGCGCGTCCCGCGGTCCGAAGAGCCCGGACCCGACGACCTCGGTGGTGCCGTCGGGGTTCAGAAGCTGGACGCGCCCGTTCCAGGTGTCGGTGACGGCGAGCACGCCCGTGTCCGAGAGGGCGAGCCCGGACGGCTCGCGGAAGCTGCCCGGGGCAGCGCCCTCCGCGCCCGCGACGTCGAGGCAGGCGCCGGTCAGGGCGTACCAGGCAATGCGGTGGTTGCGGGTGTCGGCGAGGGCGAACCAGCCGTCATCCGAGACCGCGAGGTCCCGCGGCTCCTTCAGCTGCGCCGTTCTGCCGCCGCCGTCGACCGCCCACGGCGAGGGGCACCCGCCCTCGACCGTTTCGACGATCACACCGTCGTCGCGCACCAGCCACAGCTTCGGCCCGTGGGCCGCGGCGGCGGCGACGGTGCCGATGCCGGGCATGAAGGGGCGCCACCGCAGCAGGGCGCCGCCGCTGCGGTGAACGCCGGACGAGTCCACCGCGACCAGGCTGTTCTCCAGCCAGGCGAGGGCCCGCACGCCATCGAGGCTGCCGCCGACGGTCTGCGGCGCCCCGACGCCGCCCACCAGGACGGTGGTGCCGTTGCTCCAGGCGATCCGCTCGCCGCTCGCCGCCGCGGCGACCACGCCCCCCGAGTAGAGCCGCCGCCAGGTTTCGCCCTCGCGGCGCCACAGTCCCGCCGCACCCCACGCCCACAGGTCGTCGGCCGCCGCCAGGTTGAGGCCGGCCGCGATGCGGCCGGCGTCGGTCCACCCTTCGTCGCGACGCCGCAGGACCCTTCCGTCCGGGCAGGTGGTCCAGGTGCCGCCCCGCCAGCGCACGACCGAGGCGACCTCGCAGCCCGGGTCGGGAAGGGCGCCGGCCGGGCGGCCCGCCGGGTCGAGCTCGAGGATCGAGCGATCGCGGAGGAGCGCCAGCGCGCCGTCCTCGTCGAGGGCCAGCGACCGCACCACCTGGGGGCGGGGGTCCGGGAGACGGCCGAGAACCGCGGCCCCCGCCGGAAGCTCGAGCGCCGGCACCACCGGCTGCGGGTCCGAGGACTGCCGGGGCCGCACCAGGTACAGCGCCGCGCCGTCGCGCTCGGCGACCTCGACGAGGCCGGGCACGCCGCGCAGGTCGGCGCCTGGCTCGAGCCCGTACCGCCGGCGTTCGAGGTCGGCGAGCACCACCCACGCCACCCGGTAGCGGTCGACGACCGCCCGCCGCGCCTGCGGCAGGCGCCCGCTGTACAGGGTCTCGAGGTCGGCGGCGCGCGCGCCGATCTCCTGCACCGACTGGCCCCGCTGGCTCAGGTGCCACTCCCAGCCCACCACCGTCGGTTGGCCGGTGTGCATGACGATGCGCGTGTGCTCGCTGTAGTAGGGTCCGGCCGACTCGGCCACCACCTCGCCGGGGGCCGCGGCGCCCTGCAGGGCGCGGACCAAAAACCAGGTCTGCGGGTCGCTCGTGGCCAGGAAAGCCTGGCCGTCGAGGCTCGGCCGCGGCGACGCGATCCGCGGCTGCCGCCAGCCCTGGGCGATGCCGAGCGGCAGGTTGACCGCGGCCACCAGCTGCAACGGCACCCAGACCGCCACCAGCAGACTCCTCCTGCGGCCGCGGGCGCGCAGCAGTGCGGTCGCGAGGGCGAGGGCGAGCACCACCCAGACTCCGTTGTAGATCTTGAACAGGGTGTTCATGCGGTCGATCAGGGTGAAGCGCTCGCAGGCCGCCACGGCCAGCGTGCCGAGCACCGCCATCGACCAGCCGAGGCGGTCGAGGCGGTGCGGGCTGCGGATGGCGGCGGCGGCGAAGAGCGCCGCCGCGGCGAGCCCCAGGGCGGCCGCCGACGAGCCGAAGGCGAGCCCGGCGGCGACGCCGAGCCCGGCGGCCGCCAGGGCGGCCCACCAGCGGCGGCCGACCCGCACCGCGGCGAGCACCGCGAGCGGTGCCAGGAAGAGGCCGAAGTGGCGCAGCACCGCCCACGCGGGGGCGAAATCAGCCGTGGTCAGGAAGAGCCCTCTTCCGCCCGCGCCGGCGACGAGGCCGTCCACCAGCTCGACGACGAACGGCGCCGCGGCGATCAGGCTCAGGGCGGCGGCCGCCGCGAGGCGGCCCAGGCCGCGCACGGGTCGCCGGGCGGCGGCCAGACAACCGAGGCCGAGCGCGCCGGTGAGCACGAACAGGTCCCAGGGGTTGGTGGCGACCAGGCAGGCGGCGGCGAGCCCGCACAGGGCGGCGGCTGCGGGCCACCGGCGGTCTTTCGTGCGCACCGTCAGCCAGCCCCAGCCGAGGGTCGTCAGCAGCACCGGCAGGGCGATGAAGTGCCCGTGGAGGTCGGCGAACAACGTGGTCCACAGCGGGTACTCGTCAATCGCGAAGCCGGGGATGACCCGCGACGTCGCCCACCACAGGTCGAACCACTTGCCCTGCCGCGCCAGGTTCAGCAGCCACGGCCAGGCGAGGTTCCCGGACAGCAGCACCAGCAGCGGCAGCAGCACCACCGCAAACCAGCCCCTGCGCCGCGCCACGACGAGCCCGAAGCCCGCGAGGATGGCGGCGCCGATGGCGGGGATGGTGGCGGCGACCAGGTTGTAGCCGACGCCGGCGCTACAGCCCGCGGCGAGGATCGGCACCGCCGCCAGGACCTCGCCGAAGTAGTAGTAGTGCAGCGGCATGCCCGCCATCCAGGGCTCGCCGGGAGGCCACTCGGGCGCCTTCAGGAAGGCGTTGAGGAAGGCGAAGTCCATCGGCTTCTCGCCCCAGTAGATGGCGGGGTTGCCGGCGCGCACGGCGGTGAAGAGAAGCCAGACGAGGCCTGCGACCGCGGCCACCTTGAGCATCGAGCGGCGGCGGTGGAGCAGGACGTGCGCGATCTCGCGCCGCCGCACCCGGGCCGCGGCGACGGCGGCCGCGAGCAGGGCGAGGAAGAGCCAGCTCGCGGTGGCCTCGCCCACCGGCCACAGCCTGAGCTCGCTGCCCAACCACACCAGCCACGCGAGCCCGATCCAGCCGGTGCCTAGGGCGAGCCCGATCCCGGCGTCGGGCAGGGGCCTGAAGAGCGGAAGCAGCAGCACCCAGCTCGCCAGGCCCAGGGCCGAGAAGACCGCGAGCCAGATCGCGACGTCGGCGAGCTGGCGGACGCCGGTCGGCACTGCGGGCACGGCGGACAGGGGCGCCAACAGGGTGCGCTCGACCTCCGGAAAGTCGAGGGGCTCGAGGAAGGGCAGCGGGCGCTGGACGCGTTCGGCGAGATCCGCGACCGCCACCTCCGAGGTGCGCCGCAGGATCACGACCTGCGGAAAATCGTAGTTGACGAAGCTCTCGTCGGCCAGCTGCACCGGCCAGCGCAGACCGAGGATGCGGGGGCCCCTGGCGGCGCGCGCCAGCGGCTGGAAGCCGGCCTCGCCGGCGAGCAGCAGGCGGTAGAGCCGCGCGGTGTGGGGGAAGCGCTGCGGGTTGGCGAGCACGGTGCGCAGCACCCGGTTCGAGGTCAGCACCACCCAATCCGCGCGCTCGAGCTCGGCCGCCCAGCGCTCGACCTTGGCCTGGTCATCGGGCAGATCGTACGACGGCAGGGTCAGGCGCTCGATGCGTCCGCCGGCGGGCTCGAGGGCCAGACTCTCGTCCCAGCTCTCGAAGGCCACTGCCTGGCCTTCGCCGAGCATCGGGCCGATCCAGCGCGCGGCGGTGCGGTGGGGGTGGGGCTCGATGAAGGCCCACAGATAGGCCACGCCCCACAGCACGGTGCCGCCGACGACCGCGGCGGTGGCCCAGCGCCGGGCGCGCCCGCGCAGCCGCGCCAGCCACCACGCTGCGACCAGGACCGCCGCAACCACCAGCGGCTGCCAGTAGCGCAGGTACTTCACCTGCAGCGTGCCCAGCCGCAGGGCCATGGGCACGAGCCAGGCGAGCAGCACCAGGAGCAGCACCGCGCTCCGGCTCAGGCGGCCGTCGAGCGCGCGCCGCCAGCGCGCCCCCAGGCGCCAGGCGCCGGCCGAGATGGCCGCGATCGCGGCCGCGAGCAGGGCCGCACCCCAGCCCCAGAGCGCGAGCTCGCGCAGCGGGTAGAGGAACGGAAGGGTGTGCGCGTAGACCCGCACGTAGGGCAGGTCGGCCTCTCCCATGACCATCCGCACCTGCTCGCCGACACCGCGCAGGTAGGCCGGGTTGAGGCCGGAGCCGGCGAGGGCGAGGGCCGCGAGGCCCGCGCCGATTCCGGCAAGCACACCCGCAGCCGCCAGCGCGAGGCGGGCGCCGCCGCTCTTTGCCGGCGCGAGAGTCAGCGCGAGCGCCGCCGTGACCAGGCTGCCGAGCAGCAGCAGCGGTGGCCGGCCGGCGGCGAAAGCCCACGGCTGGCTGAGCCAGAACGCGGCGGTGCCGGCTGCCGCCGCGACCGCGGCGAGACGTCCGAGCTCGAGGGCGAACACCCCGCCGCGGGACGCGGCATGCTGCGGCGGGTCGGGGCTCTGGCTGCGGGCCCGCGCCGCCAGCAGCAGCGCGAGCGCCAGCGGCAGCCCGAGGGCGAGCGACGCCACCTTGACCGCCAGCGAGGCGCCGACTGCGCCGCCGGCGACGACGGCCGCCCATCCGCGGCCGCCGGTGGCGAGCCAGTAACAGGCGGCGAGCGCCGCCGCCACCCACCACGCGTGGTGGGCCTCGACGGTGGCGTAGTGGGCCTGCTGCAGATCGAGCGGTACCCAGGCCGCGATCAGGAGAAAGAGCGTCGCCGTGCGGCGGCCCCAGGCGTGGCGGGCGAGCAGCCAGCCGAGCGCCAGCGCGAGCATCGAGGCGAGCACCGACACGCCGCGGCCGCCGAGCACCAGCCCGCGCAGCGAGTCGCCGGTGCCGAGGATCGCGGCGCCCGCCCGCACCGCCTGAAAGTGGAGCGAGCCGTAGGCGTAGAACTCGGGATCGGCAAACCAGCCGCCCAGCTTCTCGGTGACGAAGCCGACCTGGCGTTCGTCAGGGTGGAGGGCCGAGCCCGAGGCGCCGGCATCCCAGCCCTGCGTCAGGACGCGCAGGGCCAGTGCGAGCAGGAGGAGAAGCCAGGGGTGCTTGCGCAGCATCGATCTCAACAGTAGCGGAAATTTCACGAAATCGTCCACTGCGCGGCCACTCGTGACATGGGTTTGGCACAAAGCGGGGAGACTCGCGAATGCTGCGGGTCACGACCGACGTCGGCAGACGTAGGCGGCGAGTGCGGCGAGCGCACCGTCGGGCCCCTCGAGCTCGCACGCCTGCTCGATCAGCGCCGATTCGAGTCCGGCGAGACGGCTCCGCGCCTCGTCGAGGCCGTGCAGGCTGACGTAGGTGAGCTTGTGTGAGACCTCGTCCTTGCCGGGGGACTTCCCGAGGTCGCGGGATGTCGCGGTGGCGTCGAGGATGTCGTCGGCAACCTGGAAGGCGAGCCCGAGGCCGCGGCCGAAGGCGGCGAATCGCGCCTGCACTGCCCCGTCGGTGCGGGCGAGCAGCGCGCCGAGCTCGACCGAGGCCTGTAAAAGGCAGCCGGTCTTGTGGCGGTGGATGCGCTCGAGGCGGCCCTCGAGCCGGTGCCGGTCGGCCCCGGTCTCGTCGCCGGCCCCGGTGCTCGCCATGTCCTCGGCCTGGCCGCCCACCATGCCGCGCGACGACACCGCCTCGGCGACCAGCTCGACGGCCTGCGCGCGCAGGTCGGCCCAGGCGGCGCCCTGCGGGTGGCGCGCCAGCAGCAGCAGCCCCTCCGCGAGCAGCGCGTCGCCGGCCAGGATCGCGGTCGCCTCGTCGAAGGCGACGTGCACGGTCGGCTGACCGCGCCGCAGGACGTCGTCGTCCATCGCCGGGAGGTCGTCGTGCACCAGCGAGTAGGTGTGGATGAGCTCGAGCCCGCATGCCGCCTCGGTGACGGCGTCGGGGTCGCCGCCGGCCGCGCGATGGGCGAGCCGCGCCAAGACCGGCCGTACCCGTTTGCCGCCTGCGAACACCGCGTGCGCCATCGCGCGGTGCAGGCGTTCGGGCCAGGTGTCGGCAGAGGGCAGCAGTCGGGCGAGGGCGGACTCCACCGCCTCGCGCTCGGCCCGGAGCATGCGCTCGAAGTTCAATCCCCGTTCTCGGCGGTCTCGTCGGCCTCGACGGGTCCGTCCGCGGCCTCGAGCAGCTGGGTCACGCGCTGCTCCACCTCTTCGAGACGCTCGCGGCAGCGCCGCGCCAGCGCCATGCCGTTCTCGAACAGTCCGAGCGCTTCCTCGAGCCCGACCGACTCGTCCTCGAGCCGGGCGACGATGTCCTCCAGCTTCGCGAGCTGGTCCTCGAACCGCTCTTCCTCGGTGGCCTTCTTGCTCATCAGTCGCTCCGTTCTCCGGCCTTCGGTGCGTCGGCCGCGGTGTCTTCGAAGAGCGAGGCCTGCGCGGCGGGATCCCGCGGGGCCTCGCGGGGCCCGACCGTGGCGCCGCTCACCAGGGAGCGGATCTCGCCGCGGGCCAGTCGGGTGGTCAGGGTCTGGCCGCCGTGGACGCGGGCCGCGTCCTTGAGCGGCGAGCCGCTGCCCTCGAGGGTGGTGATGGAGTAGCCGCGCTCGAGGACCGCCGTCGGCCCGAGGTGCTTGAGCGCCCGGGCGCCGCCTTCGAGCCGTGACCGCAGGTTCGCCACCCGCGCCGCCATCAGCTGGCGCAGCTGTTCTCCGCGGCTGGCCAGCAGCCTGCGATGGCCGCCGGCGGCGACGCGGGCGGGCAGGCGGTGGAGGCTCCTCGTCGCCCGCTCGAGGTCCGCGACGGCCGCCTCGAGGACCCGGCGCAGGGACGGGGCCAGCCGCGCCGCGCGGCGCAGGCGTTCGCGGTAGAGCCGGACCCGCTGCGGCACCCGCGCGAGACCGGACGAGCCGGCGAGTCCGGCCAGGCGCGCCCGGGCGAGCTGCAGCTGGCGTTTGAGGTCGCGCACCAGCGTCACGCGCGCCTCCCGCAGTCGTCGCGCCTGCTCCTCGAGGCGGGTGACCACCAGCTCCGCCGCCTGGGTCGGCGTCGCGGCGCGCACATCGGCGACGAAATCGGTGATCGTGAAGTCCACCTCGTGGCCGACGCCCGAGATCACCGGCACGGCGCAGGCAGCGACGGCGCGGGCCACCACCTCCTCGTTGAAGGCCCACAGGTCCTCGAGGCTGCCGCCGCCGCGGCCGACGATGACGACGTTGACGAGGCCGGAGTTCGACAGGCGTGCGACGGCGGCGGCGATCTCTGCCGCGGCGCCTTCTCCCTGGACGGTGGCCGGAGCCACCACGACCTCGAGGTGGGGGTGGCGCCGCAGCACCTTGAGCATGTCCTGCAGGGCCGCGCCCGAGGCCGAGGTGACGATGCCCACCCGGTTGGGCAGGGCCGGCAGCGGCCGCTTGCGTTCGGCGGCGAACAGGCCTTCGCCCTCGAGCCGCTTCTTGAGCTGCTCGAAGGCGAGCTGCAGCGCGCCGACACCCTGCGGCTGCACGTCGTCGGCCACGAGCTGGAATCGTCCCCGTTGGGCGTAGATGGTGAGCGAGCCGCGGACCAGGACCGCGAGCCCGTCCTCGAGGCGGAACTTGAGGCGCTGCGCCTTGGTGGACCACAGCACGCAGTCGACCGCCGCGGCCTCGTCCTTGAGTGTGAAGTAGACGTGGCCGCGCGCCGAGCGGCTGGCGTTGGTCACCTCGCCCTCGACCGAGACCCCCGAGAAACCCTGCTCGAGCAGGCTGTTGACCTCGGCGATCAAAGCCGCGACCGTGTACACCCGCTCGCTCATCCGGACACTCCCGGGCTCGACCCGGCTCCCGTTCGGGGAGTCGACGCGAAGCGCGTGGATCGGCTCAGCCCTCGATCTCCTCGCGGGACAGGGCGTCGTCCACCAGCATGACGGGGATGCCCGAGACCACCGGGTAGACCCTGCCGGCAGCCGACGCGAGGCCCACCTCCACCACCGGTTCTTCGCCCTTGAACTGGTCGCGGTACTTCTCCACCAGGCGGCGGCGCACGGCCTCGGGCAGCTCGACGACCTCGAGGGGGGTCTTGTCCACCGGGCAGACCAGGATCTCCAGCAGCTTCGGGTCGACGGCCATGGCTCGGTCCTCCGCCGTCGAGTCTACACGAGGCGGAGGTCCGGAATCGACCGCCGGGCTTCGGGGCCGGTGGCCGCCGAAGCGGCCGGAGGACTCCTTCAGTCGTCGGTCGCGTCGGATGGAGGCGACGGCGACGGCGCGGAATCCTCGTCGAGGCGCGCATCCTCCTTGCGGCGCCTCGTGCGCTCGATGCGGTGCTCGATGACCCGCTCCGTCTCCTTGCGCGCCTCCTCGATGTAGCCGGGGTGCTCGTGCTCGTACATCTCCTCCGGCATGTGGCCGGTGATCCAGCTCGGGTTCATGGGGTAGACGTGTGGGTGGAAGACCACCGAGTACATGTGCCAGACCAGGATCGCCAACGACGCCAGCCAGGCCTCCCAGAGGTGGATCACCAGCGCCACGTCGAGCACGCCCTTCGGCAGGTACTGGATGATCCAGTTGTCGAACCACAGCATGAGGCCTGTCACCACCATCACCGCGGTGCCCCACACCAGGGCCCAATACTCGGCCTTCTCGACGTAGTTGAAGCGCTGGATGCACTCCATCTTCGGCCGCAGCCCGAGGTTGTAGAGCATGCGGCGGAGGAAGAACCGGAAGTCGCGCTCGATGGGCATCATGTCTTTGAGGAAGCGCCGGCCGCGCGGCGACAGCAGGAACAGCGCGTGCCACACGACCGTGCCCATGAAGAGGATGGCCGCGACGCGGTGCAGGGTGCCCCGGACCGCGAAGCCGCCTTCCCAGCCGAAGAAGAAGGTTGCCACGAAGCTCTGGTCGTAGCGCAGGGCGAAGCCCGAGATCACCAGCGCGATGAAGGAGATCGCCAGCAGCGCGTGCTGGACGACCTCGTCGATGTGCATGCGCAGCAGCTGCGGGCGCTTGTTGGAGATGTTCACCAGATGGCGGATGAGGTCGATGAGCCAGTGCAGCACCATCAGGCCGATGATGATGGTGATGGCGATGATGTAGATCTTCTCGATGACGTCCGCGACCGGTGTCCGCAGGCCCTGGCCGCCGACGCCGTGGATGGGAGTCGCGGCCATCGCCTCGGAGATGTTGGGGTGGCACTCGCCGCAGGTGGAGCGCAGGTTCGAGGGGTGGACGGTCGAGGTCGGGTCGGAGGATGGAAGGATGCGGTGCACGCCGTGGCAGGAAGCGCAGTTGGCGACGTGAGTGTCCCCGGCCTTCGACTTGAGCCCGTGGTAGGAGTCGATGAAGGTCGTCAGGCGGCCGGTGCGGATGCCGTACTTCTCGTTGAGCACCGCCGACTCGTGGCACGGCGAGCAGGTCATCTCGGCGACCTTGGAGCCCGACACCGGCGACAGCGGGTCGTCGGGCGACAGAATGCCGTGCTCGCCGTGGCAGTCGGTGCACACGGGCGCGTCGGTCTCGCCCCGTGTCGCGAGCTGGCCGTGGATCCCCTCCTCGTAGTCGTTCTGGATGCCCCGGTGGCACTTGCCGCAGGTCTCGGGGATGTTGAAGTGGTTGATGCTCGATTCGGGGGAGCCCGGTGCGAGGATCTTGTGCGCGGTGCCTCCGGTGGAGTGACAGTCGTTGCAGGTGGCGGCCACGTAGACCCCGCCGCGCGAGGCCTGGCCGTGCACCGAGCGGGCGTAGATCTGGATCGGGTGGTCGATGAGGATGTCGTGCTTCGTCGTGAGGTCGAGGTCCTCGTGGCACCGCCCGCAGGTCTCGGGCAGGTTGGTGGGGTGCGTGGCCGAGCGGGTCACCGACGAGGGCAGGATGTCGTGGCTGCCGTGGCAGTCCGAGCACGTGGGCACGTCCTCGACGTCGCCGAGCAGCGAGCGGCCGTGCGCCTTGTACTCGGCGTCGGCATCGTCATGGCAGGCGCGGCAGCTGTCGCTGCCGACGAAGAAGTCCGGATCGGCCGGCCGGTGCGGCACCGTGTCGCGGTCGGCGTGGCAGTCGAGGCACTCGAGGCCCTCGTGGGCCGAGTGCTCGATCTCGTCGGCGAGGGTCGTTCCGGCGGCGCCGGCCTCGTGGCAGTCGGCGCACGCCGAGCTATCGATGGGCTCGTACTCCACCTGGGCGACGGCGCTCCGCGGCGCGAGGAAGCCGGCGAGAAGCACGATGCCGGCGACGGCGAGACTGCGACGGCAGCGGTGGACCAGAAGGCGGTGACCGGCGTTCATCATGACAACCCCCCACCCTCATTGTGGGCCCTTTCACGAAGCTGTCAATAGAAAAAGGCCTTTGTTATCATCGACTTCCATTCTCAATTGAATGGGCAATCAAGCAAGTTTCTCTATCGACAACAGTTCGAAACAAGGTGCACCGGAGACTGCGTTCGGGTCTCTGACGGACTCAGCGCAAGCGCACCTCCACCCGTCTCGATCGCGGCCCGTCGAGCTCGACGAAGAAGATCCCCTGCCAGGTGCCGAGGGCGAGCCGTCCGTGCTCGACCGGCACGGTCACCGAGCTGCCGAGCAGGGTCGCCAGCAGGTGGGC
>DATIVB010000441.1:0-6013 GCA_035466375.1 Chondromyces sp. | reverse complement strand
TCCGCTGCGCAGCGGAAGCCGGTGGTGCGGTGGCTGTCGGTGGGCTTCCGGGAGTCGCGGCGGGAGACCCGCAGCTTGGACGCCGAGTCCGCCCACGAACCGCCGCGCACGACCCGCTCGCGCTCGGAGTAGGCCCCGGTCTCCTGCAGCCACGCCCGGCCGTCGCGGGGCATGTGGGCGAGGCTGGTGTGGTAGACGTCCTCGACCCACTCCGCGGCGTTGCCGACGACGTCGCGGATGCCCCAGACGTTGGGCGGGAAGCTCCCGACCGGCGCCTCGGCCTCCCAGAGGTCCCGTTCGCCGACGCTGAACCCGTTGGCGAGGTTCTGGTCCCAGCGCTCACCCCAGGGGAAGCGCGAGTCGCCGCCGGCCCGGGCCGCGACCTCCCACTCGGACTCGGTCGGCAGCCGCTTGCCGGCCCAGCGCGCGAACTCGCGCGCCTGGAACCAGCTCACCCAGAGCACCGGGTGGTCGGCCCGCTCCGGGTCGTCGTAGGCCTCGGTCTGGGCGGGCGGGGTGCAGGCGCCGGCCTCGACGCAGCGCCGGTACTCGGCATTGCTGACTTCGTCGCGGTCGATCCAGAACCCCGCGATCTCGACGGTGATCGGCGGATACTCCTCCGGCAACGCCATGCGGTCGCCGTCGCTGGCCCCGATGCGGAAGGCGCCCGCCGGGACCCAGACCATGGTCCGGCCGTCCTTCGCCGTGATCCGGGTCTGGCCGGGGGCGGGGTCGATCGATGCCAGGAGGCGCTGCCAACCTTCCTCGGACGACGACAGCGCGAGGCCGGTCTCGAGGCACGCCGCGGCCACCGACCGCTCCCCGGAACGCGCCGCCCGCTCGCCGCAGGCGCGCAGCGCCTCGACCAGCCGCGGCCGGGCCGCCCGCTGCCGCCGCGCGTACTGCGGCTCGACCGACGCCGCCCGCTCGAAGCTGATCCGCAGGGACTGGAAGTGCTCGATGTCGCCCTCTCTCGCCGCCGCCACCATCTCGAGCTCGACCCGGTCGAAGAGCTCGGCGATCACCGGATCCCGCGCCTCCCGGGCGAGCAGCGAGACGGCGTAGCGCGCCGCGTCGCCGACCCGGTTTTCGAGCAGCAGCCAGGTGATGGCCCGGCGATCGAGGTAGCGCCGGTCCTCGGCCGAGAGCGACGCCTCGTCGAGCTCCTTCCCGGGCGTGAGGCGCAGCGCGAAGCTGCGGCTCGCCGCCGCCAGGACCTCCGGATCGCCGATCGTCTCGGCAGCGCCCTGCATGCACCGGAAGCCGAGGTCGTCGGCGGCGTAGTCCTCGTCGTACCAGCTCCGCGTCGACACCCGCGCGAGGTCGATGGTGCGCCGCCACGAGCCGCCCCGGACCACGCGTCCGAAGCCCTCACGCACCGGCGCGCCGTCTTTCGGCAGCTGCTTGAGCCCGGGCTGGTAGCGGTCCTCGCACCACTCCCAGACGTTGCCGGCCAGGTCGAAGAAGCCGGGTCCGGTGGCCGGGAACTGCCCCACGTCAAGCAGGCCCCGCTCCGCGCCCGTGGTCTCGTCCCAGACATTGGCCAGCTGCAGCGACCGCGAGTTCCCCCAGGGGAATCGCCAACGGCTGTCGCCCGCGCGCGCGGCCCGCTCCCAGACCGCTTCCGACGGCAGCGAGCGCCCCGCCCACGACGCGAAGTCGCGCGCCTGGCGCCAGGTGACGCCGACCACCGGCCTGTCGCCCCGGTTCAGCTGGTCGAAGCGCCCGCGCTCCCGCGGCGGCGTGCAGGCCCCGGCGGCGACGCAGGCGCGGTAGCGCGCGTTCGTGACCTCGTGGCGCTCGACCCACACCCCCGGCAGCTCGACCCAACGGAAGAAGACCTCATTCTCGCGGCAACGCCGGTCGTTGTCGCTGCAGCCCACCCGCACCCGGGTCGGCTCGAGGTAGATGAGCTCGGCGCCGTCGAGGGGCGCGCGCCAGACGTCGCCGTGCTCGGCCCCCGACGGCGCCAGCAGCACCCCGCGCAGCAGGCCGGTTGCGGGGCCGGAGGGGTCGTAGCCGGCGGCCAGGGTCCAGGCCGTGGCGGCGGTGGCGAGGTCGTCCGGACGGCGGGCGCTCCCGAAGGCCACCAGGGCCTCGGACACCTCGCGCCCGACCCGCCGCAGCCGTTCCTCCCCGTCCGGAAGTCGCATCACCAGGCTGGCGTAGACCTCCATCAGCACCGAGACCGCCGCCAGGTGCCCCTGCACCGCCTCGTTCCGGATCGCCGCCGCCGTGCTGTCGAGCACCCGCGCGGCCGCCCGGTTCTGCGGGTTGACCTGGAGCTGGGCGATCGCGTCGGGCAGCTCCACCCAGGGCCCTGCCGCCGCGGACGCCGCCGTCAGCGTCCACAGCACGATCAGCGACCAGGTGATACGTCGAATCATTCCAGCTCTCGCATTGTACCCGCTTGCCTCCAGCCGACGGCGTGAACTTCGTGCAAAACGACGGAGCAGGCTGGACCGGGCACCCAACGTTGGTCCCGGCGCGGCCGGCCGGAGAATGCCGCAAGCCGGTGTGGGCCAGGCTCCGGACGGAGGGTGCCGCCCCGACGCGCGGGTTACACTGCGCCCATGACCGACGACGAGCTCGAGATCGCCTACTTCCGGGAGATCGAGGACCTCTTCGCCGCCCTGCGCGGCGTCCCCCACATCCTGTCGCCCAAGGACTTCCATCTGATGCGCTCGTGGTGGGACGACGGCATCCCGCTGTCGGCGGTGCGCACCGGCGTCGCCGAGGTCTTCGCCCACAGACGCGAGCGCGGCGACGACGGTCCGGTCGTCAGCCTCACTTACTGCCGCCACGCCGTCCGGAAGCACGCGAAGCGCCTCGCCGAGATGCGGGTCGGCGCCGCCGATCCGTCCCCCGAATCCCGCGCCGACACCGACGCCGCCCTCGGCTCCCTCGCGCAGCGCCTCGCCGACTGCGCGGCCACGGCCCGCCCGGAGCGGCCGCGGGTGGCCGCGGTGATCGAGAGCATTGCCGCCGAGCTGCGGGCGGACCTCGAGCTGACGCGGGCGCGCCTCGAGGAGCACCTCTTCGCCCTCGAGTCGAGCCTGCTCGCCAACTGCCTCGAGGCCCTCGCCGACGACGAGCGCGAGCACCTCGAGCAGCGCGCTCGCACCGAGGCCGAGGCCATCGCCGCCGAGCCCGAGGCCCGCGAGCGCACTTTCAAGGCGCTGCGCGACCGACTCGTGCGCGAGCTGGTCGGCCTGCCGCGGCTGGAGCTCGAGCCGTGACGCGGGACTCCGGCAGCGGGGGCGCGCCCGAGGGCCCCGACCGCCCCGCCACCCTGCGCGCGCTCAAGCTCGTCGGCGGCGGCCGCTCCCTCGCCCACCACGACGGCGAAACCTGGATGGTCGCCGGCGCCCTGCCCGGCGAGCTGGTCGAGGCGCGGGTGACGGGCCGCCGCGCCGGCATCGTCGAGGCGCGCGCGCTCGCGGTCCTCGACGCCCCCCACCCCGCCCGCCTCGCCGACCCCTGCCCCCACGCCGAGCGCTGCGGCGGCTGCGACTGGCCACACGTCGAGCCCGCGGCCGGCGCCCGGCTCAAGGCCGAAGCGGCCGCCGACGCGGCGCGCGGCTTCCCGGAGCTCGCAGCCCTGATCGGCCAGGCGGCGATCCACTGCTCGCCGCTCGCCTACCGCCTGCGTGCCCGATTGCACTGGGACCCGCAGCGCCGCACCCTTGGCTTCCACGAACCGCGGTCGCACGCGGTGACCGCCATCCCGAGCTGCCGGATCCTGTCGCCGGCCCTCATGGGCGCCCTGCCCCACCTCGCCTCGTCCCTCGCCCGGCGCTGCCCGGCGCGGGTCGACCTCGAGTGGCTCGAGGGTTCCGACCCCGCCCACGGTATCGCCGCTCTACGCCCTCTTCGTGGCGGGCCGACGCAGATCGACCCGCGGTGGCTGCCGCCGCCCGAGGAGGCGGGAGACGCAGTGCGCGGGCTCCACGCCCTGTCGCGCGACGGCGAGGTGGAGGCCGGCTGGGGCGCGACCGACGTCGTGTTCGAGCTGCCGGTCCCGCTGACGGTGCCCATCGGCGCCTTCTTCCAGGGCAACCGCCACCTCATCGGACCGCTCTTCGCGCGAGTTGCCGAGCTCGCCGGGCCGGCCGGCGACCCGGTCGTCGACCTCCACGCAGGGGTCGGCTTCCTGGCCGCTGCGGCGTACTCGGCGGGCGCGCGGGACCTGGTGCTGGTCGAGCCCCAGCCCGCGGCCGCGCGCGCCGCCGCCCGCAACCTGCCGCAGGCCCGGGTCGCCGCCGGCGCCACCGCGGAGGCCTTCCTCGAAGGGTTCGCGCCGCGGCCGGCCGACGCCCTCGTCATCACCGACCCGCCGCGCACCGGCATGACGCCCGCGTTGCGCCGCGCTCTCGCCGACTGGCAGCCGCGGCGGCTGCTGATGCTCGGCTGCGACCCCGCCACTTGGGCGCGCGACGCGGGCTTCTTGTGCGAGCGCGGCTACCGTCCGGCATCGCTCGAGCTCTTCGACCTCTTCCCCTCGACCCACCACGTCGAGATCCTCGCCCTGCTGGAGCTCGGGTGAGCGACGAGGCGGCGCAGGCTCGCGCCCTGCGCCCGCTGTGGATGCTGGCGAGCGGCGGCGCGGTCGCCGCCGCGGCCACCGTCGCGGTCACCGAGCCCGGCCCGCCCTGGCTGCCGCTGCTGGCGGTGGCCCTCGGCGCCGCGGCGCTGCTGGCGGCGCTGGCGCGGGGCTCTCCGTCGGGTACCGCGCTGTGGTTCCTGGCCGGGCTCGCGATCGTCGGCGGCCGCGGCCTCGAGGGGGCCGCCGGGCGCCACGCCCTCGCCCGCCTCGCGGCCGACGAGGCCGCGACCGTGCGCGCCCGGGTGGTGATCGACGACGGCTGGAGCGACTCGCGGTGGGGCTTCCGCACCGGCGTGCGGGTCCTCGAGGCCTCCCACCGCGAGCAGCCGGCGCCGCTCGGCGGACGCTGCGCGCTCGAGGTCCGCGGGCGCGTGACGCGCTCACAGCTTCCGCCCCCGGGGGCGGTCGTCGACCTCGTCGCGCGGCCGGCCGGCGAAACCCTGCGCCCGCTCCTGGTGGTGTCGTCGCCCCGCCTCCTCGAGCCCACCGGCGAAATGCGCCCGGTGGCCCGACTGCGCGAGCGGCTCGCGGGCTCCCTGCTGGCGGCGGCGGGCACCGACGCCGACCGGATCCGCGCCGCCGAGACAGCGGCCGCGCTCTCGCTCGGGCGGCGCGACCTGGTCCCGGCCGAGCGGCGCGAGCGCTGGCGGAGCTCGGGCTTCGCGCACCTGCTGGCTGTCAGCGGGCTGCACGTCGGCATCGTCGGCGGCGCCGTCTTCCTCGCGCTCGCCCTCGTCGGCGCGCGGCCGCGCGGCACCCGCCTGGCGACGCTGCTGGCGATCCCGGCCTATGCCGTGCTCGCCGGGGCGTCGCCGTCGGCCATGCGGGCGGCCCTGATGGGGTGCCTCTACCTCGGCGCCCGCTTCCTCGGCCGCGCCGTACTGCCCATGGCCGCGGTGCTCCTGGCCACCGTGATCCTGCTGACGGCCAAGCCGGCGATGATCGCCGAGGTCGGCTTCCAGCTGACGGTGGTCATCACCGCCGCCCTGGTGCGATGGGTGCCGCCCCTCGCCGAGGCGCTGCGCGGCCCCGTCTGGCTGCGCGGCGCCGTCGCCGTGCCGCTGGTGGCGCAGGCGGCCGCCGCGCCGATCGTCGCCTGGCACTTCCACAGCCTCATCCCGGGCGCATTTCTCGCCAACCTGCTCGCGCTTCCCCTGCTCGGGCCGATGGTCCTGGTCGCGGTCGCCGCGGCCCTGCTGGCGCCGCTGTGGGCGGGCGCCGCCGCGTTCTGCCTCGAGGCCCTGCACCTGCTCACCGTCGCGCTGATGGCGGCCGGCAGCGCCGGCCGCGCCCTCGAGCTCGCCCCGCCCGAGATCCCGCTCGCCGTCCTCGTGCTCCTCGTCGCCTGCGGCTGGCTCGCCCAGCAGTCGAACCGGCACGCCCGCCGCGCGGCCGCCGCCTGGCTGC
>DATIVB010000440.1:0-1582 GCA_035466375.1 Chondromyces sp. | reverse complement strand
GCGACGACGTCATGGAGCAGCTGGTGGAGCTGCAGCGCCTCGCCGTCGGCGGCACCATCCAGGCCACCCGGCTCGCCCTCCAGGGCCGGTGCACCGCGATCAACCTCGGCGGCGGCTTCCACCACGCGTCGCGCGACCGCGGCCTCGGCTTCTGCATCTTCAACGACATCGCGGTGGCGGTGACCCGGCTGCGGGCCAAGGGGTTCAAGGAGCCGATCCTGGTCGTCGACCTCGACCTCCACGACGGCAACGGCACCCGCGAGATCTTCGCCCACGATCCGACGGTCCACACCTACTCGGTGCACAACGAGCACTGGGCCGACACCTCCGCGGTCGCCTCGACGTCGATCGCCCTCGGCGCCGACGTCACCGACGAGGTCTACCTGGGGACCCTGCTCAAGACCCTGCCCGACGTGATGACGGACTTCCGGCCGGGGCTGGTGATCTACGTCGCCGGCGTCGACCCGGCCGAGGACGACGCCCTCGGCAACTGGAACATCTCGGCCGACGGCCTCTTCCGCCGCGACCGGCTGCTGCTCGAGCTGCTGCGACGGCCGCGGCGCCGCGTGCCGCTGGTGGTCGTGCTCGGCGGCGGCTACGGAAACGGCGCCTGGCGCCACAGCGCGCGCTTCTTCGCGTGGCTCGTCAGCGGCAAGGTGGTCCAGACGCCCGACGACGCCGAGATGGTGCTGCGCCGCTTCCGCCGCATCCGCAGCGAGATCAACCCCTCCGACCTCACCGCCGAGCCGAGCGGCCTGTCGTGGCGGCTGACCGAGGAGGACCTCGTGGGCGTCCTGCCGGAGGCGCCGCGGCGCACCCGCTTCCTCGGGCACTTCTCGGAGCACGGCGTCGAGCTGCTGCTGGAGCGCCTCGGCATCCTCGACCAGCTGCGGCTGGAGGGTTTCCGCCACCCCTCGGTCGAGGTCGACCTGAGCGGCTCGGTCGGCGACATGGTGCGCGTCTACTCCGAGCAGGACCGCCGCGAGCTCCTGATCGAGCTCCGAGTCAACCGCAGCTCTCGGGTGGTCCGCGGCTGCCAGGTGCTGGTCATCGAGTGGCTGCTGCTGCAGAACCCGCGCGCCGACTTCGGCCCCTACCGCAGGCCGCTTCCCGGCCAGAGCCACCCCGGCCTCGGGCTCCTCAAAGAGGTCTTCGGGTGGCTGGTTTCGGTGGCCGAGATCCTGGAGCTCGACGGCATCTACTACGTGCCCTCGAGCTACCACGTAGCGATCCAGAGCCGGCGCCGGGTGCGATTCCTCGAGCCGGAGCACGAAGCCATGATCCAGGCCCTCGAGGCCCTCTTCGCGAAGACCGCCCTCCCCGAGGCGAGCCGCCTCATCGACGAGGGCAAGGTGGTCGACCGCGCCTCCGGCGAGGCCCTGCGCTGGCGCGGCTACCCGATGGTGCTGCCGGTGTCGAAGGTCCTTCGCGAGAGGGTGTGCGGCAGCGAGTACGAGGCGAAGGTCGCCGAGGAGCTGCGCCGCCTCGACCTCGCGGTGTCGGAGGCCGAGCCCGTTTCCGGCTGAGCCGGCCCCCAGCTCGTGGGATAATTCTCGGTGGGGAGCGGGACGATGTCGGGATC
>DATIVB010000439.1:0-6489 GCA_035466375.1 Chondromyces sp. | reverse complement strand
CTGCGGCTCCACCTGTGGACCGAGGTCTACCTCGTCCGGCTGCAGGCCAGCCGCGCCGACGGGACGGTGGTCGACGAGTCGGTGCGGCAGGACACCCGCCTCGGCGACCAACCGCTCACGCTCCGTCTCCAGGCCCCCCTGCCCGACGTCGTCGCGCTGAGCCTGACCATCGCCAAGGCCGGCGACACCCACGTCCACCTCCGCGAGATCGAGCTGATCCCGTAACCCCACACCCAGCCACCCTCTGAAGCCCGGCTCCGACGTCGGACGTCGGGGTCCGGGTTTCAGAGAAAGGAGGGCTGGAGCTCGGACAGGGGCGCGTTGGGCGGCAGCCTCCAGACAACGCGCTCGCCGTCCAGGAGCCGCAGGTCGAGCGATCTCAAGCGGGGGCGCCCTTCTTCGGGCGCGGCAGCCTGGTACCGGTGGTCAGGTAGTGGTTGAGCTCGGTTTCCCAGGTCTTCATGAAGGAGGCGAAGTGGGCCTCGGTGAACTCCTCGAGGGCGATCTCGCCCTGGTCGCTGAGCGCCGTGTAGGCGTAGGTGATGTCGGCGGTGCAGCCGCCTCCGTCCGCGGCCGCGAGGGCGACCGTGATGGTTCCCATGACCATGCCGGGGATGATCTTGATGATCTCGAGGCGGTGTCGCTTCCGGTCGTACTCCCTCATCAGCCACAGCGCATCCTCGGGGATGCCGGGCGTGATGAAGATGCAGCCGGGCTCGGCCAGCCCCGACTCCGAGATCACCAGGCGCGGCCGCCAGTCGTTGACCCACTCGGTCTCCCGCACCGGGCACAGCAGGGGAAAGACCTCCGCAGGCGGTGCGCACAGGTGCTGGATGTAGCTGCGGCTGACCCGTGTGGGCTTCTCGATCCGCATCGTCGCCTCCCCGGTCCGTTGGCTGAGGTTCACCGAGAAGGGTACACCGTTCAGGGCCACAAGGTCGAGTCGGGGCCGCCCCCGTCCGGGGCATGGGGCAGGTTCAGCGGTGGAAGCGGTCGTCCGCGTCGAACTCGCGCTGCCGGACCGGCTCCAGCCAGCCCTGACGGGTCGCCTCGCGGTGGTCGAACTCCGGGACGAAGGGCTTGAGGTCGAGCAGCGGGGTGCCGTCGAGGATGTCGACGTCCTCAATGGTCGCCACCCCGATCGGACGGTACTCGATGACGCTCAACCGCGCCGCTCCTGCGACAGCGTGGCGCGCACCTCGGGCCACTCGAGCTTCATCCACGGGGTGAAGGCCTCCGGGTCCCGGGCGAGCTCGGCCTCGAGGTCGGCGGGCGCGATCCAGCGCCACTCGGCGATTTCGCGCTGGTTGGCGCGTACCGGGCCGTCGCTGCGGCCGACGAAGACCGAGCACACCTCGCGCTCGGAGCCTGCGTCGCCGTAGCGCGCGTGGTAGCGGAAGGTGTAGAGGTAGTCGAGCTCGGCGGCGACGCCGAGCTCCTCCTCGAGCCGGCGGGCGGCGGCCTCTTCGAGGCGCTCGCCGCCGCGCGGGTGGCTGCAGCAGGAGTTGGACCAGAAGCCCGGCCACAGGCGCTTGCCGTCCGCCCGCCGCTGCAGCAGCAGCTCGCCGCGGTCGTTGAAGATGAAGACCGAGAAGGCGCGGTGGAGGACCCCCTCGCCGTCGTGGCAGGCGCGCTTGTCGAGCTGCCCGACCTCCCGGTCGTCCTCGTCGACGACGATCAGCAGGTCGTCGTCGCTCGACACGACCGGGTCATGCAATCGAGACCTCGAAGGCCTGGTAGCCGGCGTCGTTCATCGCCTGCATGACGGCCTCGGCGTTCTCCGGGCACAGGGCGATCATCGAGCCGCCGCCGCCGCCCCCGGTGAGCTTGGCGCCCAGGGCGCCGTGCTCGCGGGCGATCTCGATCAGCTCCTCGAGCTCCCAGCTCGAGACCTGCAGGCTGTTGAGCAGACCGTGGCAGACGTTCATCAGGTCGCCGAGGCGCTCGAGGTCGTGGTGCTTGATCGCCACCAGGGCCTGGCCGGTGAGGGCATCGATGCCCCGGAACACGCGCTCGATGACCGCGCGGTTCTTCTCGCGGGCGGCGCGCACGCGGGCCACGGTCTTGGCGGTCAGGCTCTCCGAGCCGGTGATGCCGATGACGAAGCGGATCGGCTTGGCAAAGACGATCTCCTCGATCTGCGGCGGCGAGCCGGCGCGGTAGAGGATCGGCCGGCCGAAGGTCGCCACCGTGTTGTCGATGCCGGAAGGGGTGCCGTGCGCTACCTGCTCGGCGCGGTAGGCGTACTGGTTGACCTCGTTGTCCGAGAGCCCGAGCCCGTAGTGCAGGTTCAGGGCACGGATGATCGCCACCGCCACCGCCGCCGAGCCGCCGAGCCCCATGGCGCGCGGGATCTCGGAGTAGACCTCGATCCGCATGCTGCGGTCGCCGAGGCCGAGCCGGTCGAGGAGCAGGGCGCCGATCTCCTCGATCGCGCTGCGCTTCTTCGGGTCGTCGTGCAGCCGCTGCTCGACGCCCCAGCGCGGCATCACGATCCACACCCCGTTGTCGGTGTCGACGATCCGCGAGTGGACCGCGAGCGGCACCGGCGCTGCGATCGCCCGCTTGCCGTAGACGACCGCGTGCTCGCCGAAGAGGATGATCTTGCCGTGGCCGCAGCCGGTCATCCCGTCGTCCGGGGCCGGCGCCGAGGCGATCTCCCGGCCGGCGGCCACCCGCACCTCGTCGAGCAGCTCCCTGGCCTTCCAGACCTTGATCTCGCCCGACTTGACGACCCGCTCGACGACGGTGTCGAAGAGCTCCGGCGGCGCGCCGGCGGCCGACACCACGCTGCGGGCGTGAAGCGTCATGTGGCCCTGCTGGATACCCTCGGTGGCGAGCGCGCGCAGCGCGGCGAAGTTCTGGGCGAGGCCCACCGCACCCATCACCTCGGCCAGCTCGCGCGCCGTCTGGACGCCCAGCAGGCGCAGGTTCAGGGCCACGGTGGGGTTGGACTGCAGCGAGCCGCCGACGATGCCGACCTTCAGGGGCAGCTCGATCTCGCCCACCAGGCTGCCGTCGTCGTCCCGGCGCCAGCGCGAGAGCGAGGTGTAGTGGCTGCCGCGCGCGGCGTAGGCGTGGGCGCCCGCCTCGACGGCCCGCCAGTCGTTGCCGGTCGCCAGCGCCACCGCGTCGATGCCGTTCATGATGCCCTTGTTGTGAGTGGCCGCCCGGTAGGGGTCGACGTCGGCGAACTCGCCGGCGATGATGATGCCGTCGCGCACCTGCTCGCCGTCGAAGCCGTTGCTGGTCAGGCCGTCGGCAGGCACGCGCATGCTGGCGCGCACCAGCGAGCGGTCGGCGAGGTTGGAGAGGATGCGCAGGAAGACCTTGCCGCCGGTGATGACCTCGACCAGAGAGGCGACGCCCTCGCACATGGTGTTGACCAGGTTGGCGCCCATCGCATCCCGGGTGTCCACCAGCAGGTGGGCCACCAGCATCTCGTGCTTGCCCGGCGCGGCCGGGAACAGAAAGACCTCGAGGTCGCGGGCGCCCCCGCCACGCGCCACCAGCCGCGGGTGGAGGCTGTTGGCGAGGTTGAGCACCTCCTCCTTGCGCTGCAGGAGCTTGCTCCGCGCCTGGCTCGGGTGCGGCACGCCCATGACCTGGATCTGGCCCACCAGGATCGGCTCGGTGCTGCTCGAGGTGAAGCCCCCCGCCGCACGCGCCGTCTTCGCGGCATAGCTCACGGCAGCGACGATGGAGGGCTCCTCGACCGCCATCGGCACCACGTAGTCCTTGCCGTTGACCATGAAGTTGAGGCCGAGGCCGACCGGCAGCCCCATCACCCCGACCACGTTTTCGATCATCGTGCCGGCGTCGTCGACCGACAGCAGGTGGCGGCCGGCGAGCAGGTTCTTGTAGTCCTGCTGCGAGATCAGCCCGCGGTCGCGGATCGCACGCACGCGCTCCTCGATGCTGAGCTTGTGGAACGACGGGATCACCGAGCCCGCCGTCCTGATGGAGTTCGAATCCGATTTTCCGCGCGGCATCTGGTTCCCCCACTAAGCCTTCGTACGGCAGCACTTTATCGCAACTTCGAGCAGTACGACACCCGCAAAACGCATTCTCCGCACGCTCACATTCCCGATCGCAGGAGGCCGTTCGGGTCGATCCCGAGCTTGGGGAGGCGAAACCCTGCCGCGGCGGCGCGCCGCGCCAGCTCCTCGAGCCGGCCTCTGTCGTCCGCGACGGCGAGGCCGAGGTCGCCGCCGCCGGCACCGCTCGGCTTGTAGCGCACCCCGCAGCCCTCCGCGATCTGCCGGATGCGGCGGTGCTCGACGGACAGGACCGGCATCCCGATCGCCGCGCCGAGCGCCTCGAAGCCCTCCCAGGAGGCGTCGACCGCGTCGAGAAACGCGCCGGCGTCCGCCCTCGCCATCGCCGAAACGCCCGCGGCCGCGGCGGCGGCGAGCGCCGCCATCGCGCCTTCGACCTGCGCCCGGTGGCTCGACCGCCGCGCCTCGAGGCGCTCGAGAAAGGCGCCGGTGGCGGCCGGGCGCCCGGTCCAGACCGCGAGCCAGCAGAAATCGTCGGGGAGCGCCAGCGGACGGGCGGTCGCGACCCGCTGCCGGTCGTCGAGCCGGTACTCCAAAACCCCGCCGAGCAGGCTCGCCGCCACGTCGAGGCCCGAGCCGCGCCCGCCTTGGACCGCCCGGTGGAGCGCCACCACCTTCCGCACCCACTCGAGGTCGGGCCGCGGCAGGCGGCCGCCGTCGATCCGGGCTGCGAGGGCCGAGGCGAGGGCCGCCGTCAACGCCGCGCTCGAGCCGAGGCCGAGCTTCACGCGCCCGCCCCCGGCGTCGTCGAAGAACTCCGTCGTGTCGAGCTCGAGGGCGAGCGGCGGCAGCGCCCCGACCGCCGAGCCCACCGCGTCGCTCCAGCGGCCGAAGAGCCTCTCCAGCAGCTCGAGCCCGCGACTTTCACTGTCCGAGGCCCACTGCAGCGCGCCCGAATGATCGAGCGCGAAGCGGGCCGGCCCCTCCGTCAGCCCCGGCGCCGCGACCTGCCACCACCGCCCCGGCGCCGGCGAGGCGGTCACCCTCGCGCGGCGGTCGACCGCCCCCACCACCGCCGGCGCACCGTCGAGCACCGCGTACTCGCCGAGCAGGACCAGCTTGCCGGGCGCCGAGACCTGCTGGACAGAAGTCATCGGTCGACCACCCGTGCGCCCTCGCCGAGGCCGCAGCGCTGCACCCGCTCGACCCCCGCCACCCCGGCCAGTGCGCCCGCCACCTTCTCGACGGCCTCGGGCAGGCACACCGCCTTGAGCTGCGGGCCGGCGTCGATGGTGAAGAAGACCGGGACCCCTTCCGTCCGCAGCGCACGGACGCGGTGGAGGCACTCGACGGTGGCGCCGTTCCAGTACACCAGACCCGGGCGCGCCGACAGCATCACGGCGTGCATTTTGAGGCAGCTCGACTCGCTGACCTCCGCCAGGGCCTCGAAGTCCCGGCCGGCCACCGCCGCTCGGGCCTCGGCGAGATCGGCGGGAGACGACCCGACCCACGCTGCGTAGTACGGCGAGGTGCGCTCGGTCAGGAGCATGCCCTCGGTGGATCCCACGGTCTTCGGACCCGGGTCGGTCACCGCCACCACCACCGCGAGCGGCCACGCCTCCGGCGCCAGGAGCTGCCGGGTCTCGGTGCGGCGCCCCGAGTCGACGAGCGACAGCTCGACGAAGCCGCCGAAGAGCGAGCGCGCCGCCGAGCCCGAGGCGCGGCGCGCGAGCTCGGCGAGCTCGGACCGCGGCAGGCCGGCGCCGAGGGCCGCGTCCGCCGCCGTCACCAGGGCGGCGAAGCCCGAAGCCGAGGAGGCGAGCCCGGCGGCGGTCGGAAAATCGTTGTCGCTCTCGACCGCGGCATACGAGCCGGTCCCGGAGGCCCGCCGCAGCTCCTCGAGACAGGCGGCGACGCGGCGCGCCATCGCCGGCGCCTCCGCGCCCGCGAACAGGAAACGGTCCTCGGTCAACGCCTCGTCGAAGCGCACCGTCGTGGTGCTGGCGAGCCCACCGAGGGTGATCGACAGGGAGCCCACCGCCGGCAGGTTCTGCGCCACGTCGGCCTTGCCCCAGTACTTGACCAGGGCGATGTTGGGGTGAGCGACGGCGGTGGCTTGGAGCATGACGCTTCTACTTGACTCTCGAGGTTCGATCATAGCGCCGCCGGGGCTGCAGCGAATTTCGGATTTCGGATTTCCCGCCCGACCCCCCGGCTGGGGGATATCGAGCGCACGGATGGCTCGTGATGGGATGAGGGGGAGCAGCGATCGAGCGGCTGATTGAACCCCATGACACGATCATCCGCGCCAATCATGGCGGTCGTGTGGCGAGAGAGGGGAATTCGGGCATCAGGCCGTCGCGCGGCAATCGTTAGAACGTTGCACGTTCGAACGTTGGAACGTTCCCCCACCCCCCGGTCGGAGTCTGGTTGCCGGGCATTGCAGCCAGCCCCCAGGGAGGCTGGCCGAGGACAGGTTCCGCCGTCTCCG
>DATIVB010000438.1:0-9963 GCA_035466375.1 Chondromyces sp. | reverse complement strand
TGTCAGTTTCAGTGTCAGTTTCAGTGTCAGATTCAGCGTCAGAGGGCCGCGTCCGTGGCAGCGACCGGCACAGCGACCGGGGCAGCGAGCCGGCGGCGCGACCGCGGCATGGCCACCTCCGGGTCGTTCACACCGATGGGCTCTCGCTACTGCGTCTTTGTGCGGAGGGCAGGGTGGCCGGGCTTTGCGTCTTTGCGCCTTTGCGTTGAGTGGGTGGGCGGGTGGAGCTTGGTGTCCTTGGTGTCTTTGGTGGTTCCGGGTGAATGGGCGGCTCTGTGCCCTCTCTGTGCGCTCTTGGCCTCTGTGGTTCAGAAGGGTGGGTGGAAATCCGAAATCCCAAATCCCAAATCCGAAATGCCGAGTGGCTCGGAGGCGGGTGCTACACTCCTCGCCGATGACCAGGGTGATCGACTCCCTCGGCACGACCGGGGAGCCCGGCGGGCGCTGATGGACGAAGCCCTCCCCGATGTCCGGATCCACGGCCCCAGGGTGTGGGCGATCGGCGGGGGCAAGGGCGGCGTCGGCAAGTCGGTGATTGCGGCCAACATCGCGGTCCAACTCGCGCGCTCGGGGCTGCGGGTGGCGCTGGTCGACGCGGACCTGGGCGGCGCCAACCTCCACACCCTCATCGGCGCCGCGACCCCGACCGTCAACCTCTCCGACTTCATTTCGCGCAAGGTCGCGAAGCTCGACGAGGTGATGATCCCGACCGGGGTCGAGAACCTCTCCCTGGTCTCGGGGGCGAAGGCGCTGGTCGAGGCCGCCAATCTGAACTTCGGACAGAAGAGCAAGCTCCTGCGCCACATCGGCGCGCTCGACGCCGACCACGTGGTCCTCGACCTCGGTGCGGGCTCCGCGTTCAACGTCATCGACTTCTTCCTCGCCGCCCGCAAGGGGGTGCTGGTGGTGGTACCGGAGCCGACCTCGATCGAAAACGCATATCACTTTCTCAAGGCCGCCTTCTTCCGCAAGCTCAAGCGCGCCGAGCCGCGCGACGAGGTGCGGGAGGCGGTCCGCCAGGTCATGAACGGCGGCGACCGCGACGCGGTGCGTACGCCTCGCGATCTGATCTCGAAGATCTGGTCGCTCGACCCCGACGTCGGCTCCGCCCTGGTCGCCGAGGCCAGCCAGTTCCGCCCGGCGCTGATCGTCAACCGGGTCAACCACCCCGCTCACGAGCGTCTCGGCGAGGACATGGTCACCGCCTGCCGCGATTACTTCGGCATCCGGCTGCATTTCCTCGGCGCGCTGCCGATCGACCGTGTCGTCGAGCGCTCGGTGAACGAACGCAAGCCAGCGGCCGAGCATTTTCCGCAGATCCCGTTCGTCATGGCCCTCCACACCGTGACCAAGAACCTGACCTACGCCCGGCGGAGGATCCAGTGAGCGCCACAGCTGACGACTGGGAGGCCCTCGGCCTCGAGCCCGACGCCGATCTGTCGGCGGTGCGCCGCGCCTACCACGCCCGGCGCGCCCTCTACGAGCCGTCCGCTCTGGCGACCTACAATCTGCTCGAAGAGGACGAGCGGCGGCAGATGCTCGCCCGGATCGACGCCGCCTTCGAGCGGATCACCGGAAGCGTGGCTCAGCCGGTGACCGACACCGAGCCGACGCCGGCCGCCCCGGCGACCGAGCCCGAGATTCCCTCAGGCCCGCCACCCGACCCGCGGAGCGACCCCGGGGCCTGCCTGCGCTTCCACCGGCTCAGCTCCGGCCTGACGTTGCACCGGATCGCCGCCGAGACCAAGATCGGGGTCGCGATCCTCGAGCGCATCGAGGACGAGGCCTTCGACGAGCTCCCGGCCGCGGTGTTCGTCCGCGGCCACGTCGTGCAGTTCGCCCGCGAACTCCGCATCGCCCAGGCCGAAGTGCTCGCCAAGGCCTTCGTCGAGAAGATGAAGGCAAAGGACAAAGTTGATCGTTAGAACGTTAAAACGTTAAACGTTAGAACGTTCGGCTCATTCGGAAATCCTCGGGATGGGCACATCTCAAATTCGGAATTCGGAATTCGCAATTAGGCATGCCGCCCGCCCGCCCATTTCGGATTTCGGATTTCCACCCACCCTCCCGCTGAGCATGAGGCGGTGCAGATCCACGGGGTCAACAGCTTCCGGCGCAGTGGCTGTGGCCGCAGTCAGTGGCAGCGGCAGTGGACAGCGGCAGTGTCCAGGCAGGCGCGTGAGCACAATCCTTCTCACGCCCTCGGGTTGAGCAGCCTCCAGGTCATGGCGCGGACCTCGTCGAAGGTGGCCAGCACGGTCTCAGTGCCGGGTCCATCAACGACCCCGGCGTGCGACAGCAGGCGGAGATGGCTGTCCACCTCCTTGGCCGAGGCGTAGGCGATCCGCCAGAAGTGCTGCCGGTCCCGTCCGGACCGGCCCTGCCCCTCGGCGAGGTTGGCGGGGACGGAGCTCGCCGAGCGGATCACCTGATCGGCAATCGACTTGAGAGGGGCCGGCACTCTCATCACGAGCTTGATCGCAGTACCTGCGGCTTCCAGGGCCTTCGAGTGGGCAACGAGGTCAGTCGTCGTGCGGGCGTCGAGCATGGTCACCTCCGGGTCGTTCATGGTTTTCCCCTGATTGCCGGTGGGGCAGCCGGAGTCAAGGGTGCTTCGCACCGGGCTCCGGGCCCGGCTTGCCCTTGATTCCGGCTGCCCCACCGGCTATCCCTCGACCTGAACGACCCGGAGGTGGCCATGCCGCGGTCGCGCCGCCTGCTCGCTGCCACGGTCGCTGCCACGGATGCGGAACTCTGACACTGAAACTGACACTGAACCTGCCACTGGGACTGACACTGCCATCTGCCGCTGCCACTGAACCTGAATCCGGCCACGGAGACGGGCCCGGGACGTATCCGATGCCTCCATCCCGTAAAATTCCGGATGAGCCGACCTTTCCGCCTATCCGCCTGGGTGAGTTTAGAGTTTTGAGTTTTGAGTTCCCGCCCGCCCTCCGCTGATACCAGCGGCCGGGCGTGCACTTTCCCAACGTTCAAACGTTCAACGTTCGAACGTTCCAACGAAAAAAGGGGCGCCCGCAGGCGCCCCCGATCGGTCTGGAGACCTCTTACTTCTTTTTGATTCCAGCGGCTTCCTCGAGCATGTCGGTGGTCACCGACTTCGGGCGCTCGATGGGGTAGCCGAGGGCGCGGTCCCAGGTGATGTTGGTGAGCACGCCCAGGGCGCGGCCGACGCCGAAGAGGACGGTGTAGAAGTCCCACTCGGTGAGGCCGTAGTACCACTGGATGACGCCCGACTGCGCGTCGACGTTGGGCCACGGGTTCTTGGCCTTGCCCTGCTCCTCGAGGACGCCCGGGGCGACCTTGTAGATCATGCTGATGAGCTTGAACAGCGGGTAGTCGGGCAGGTGCTTGAGGCAGAACTCGCGCTGCGACTCGTAGCGCGGGTCGGTCTTGCGGAGCACGGCGTGGCCGTAGCCGGGGATGACCTGGCCGCTGTTGAGGGTGTCCCACAGGGCCTTGCGCACGAGCTCCTCGGTGGGCTCCTGGCCGCCGAGGCCCTCCATGAACTTCATGGTCCAGCTCAGGACCTCCTGGTTGGCGAGGCCGTGCAGCGGGCCGGCGAGGCCGTTGATGCCCGCGGACAGGGCGTAGTAGGCATCCGACAGGGCCGAGGCCACGAGGTGGGTGGTGTGTGCCGACACGTTGCCCGACTCGTGGTCGGAGTGGAGAATGAAGTACATCCGCGCCACGTCGTCGTACGGTGAGTCGATGCCCATCTGGTGCGCGAAGTTGCCGCCCATGTCGAGCTTCGGATCCTCGGCGATCTGGTCGTCATCCTTGTACTTGAGGCGGTAGATGAAGGCCGCCAGCACCGGCAGCTTCGCCATCAGGTTGCAGGAGTCCTCGAACATCGGATCCCAGTAGTCCATCTTCGACATACCCTCGTTGTAGCGCTTGACGAAGAGCGACTCGCGCTGCATGGCGAGGATGCCGGCCGAGTACATGGTCATGGGGTGGGTGTCGCGCGGCATGGCGCGGAGGACGTCCTTGACGTAGTCCGGCAGCTGGCGGCGCTTCTTGAAGTCCGCGACGACCTCCGCCGCCTGGTCGGCAGTGGGGACCTCGCTGGTCATCAGGTAGTAGAAAAAGCTCTCGACCGTGGGGTACTCCTGACCCTTGGGGGTCGGCAGCGCCGCGAAGGTCTCGGGAATCGTGCGGCCACGGAAGCGGATACCCTCGAACGGATCGAGGTAGGAGACATCGGTGACCAGGCAGCGTACGCCGCGGGCTCCGCCGATGGCCTGACCGATCGTGACCTCGCTGATCTTGACGTCGCTGTACTCCTTGAGCAGGCGCGTCGTCCTCGGCCGATGTTCTTCGATCTTCTTGTACAGGGTTTCTTTCAACGTCGCCATCAATGCCTCCTGTTTCTCATTCTGCCGGCTGGGTTGGGGCCGCAACCAGCAGCGCCAACTCGACCCGGTCATTTCGTGTCAAACTCGGCCGTCGTCGGAGCCCCGCTTGAGCCCCTCGCGTCACAGAGTATAGGGCTTGTGAAGAAAAGTGACAAGCTCTTTCAGTGGATTTTCGGGGCCGTCCGGGGCTGCGAGAAAACGACCATCGCGGACCGCGCGGAGCGGCCCGTCGACGTCTCATTTCTGAGACCCCGCGGAGCTTCGAGGAGCAGCTTGAGGGGGACTCCGAGGTCCGCCCCTGAAGTCTGATTCCGGGTTACTTATCCTTGCCGCCGCCCGGGCCGCCGAACTCGTACTTGATGAACCGCGTGTAATCCGGGTCCGGCGCGCCGTCCTCGCCGCCCACCACCACCGGCGGCTCCTCGTCGACGCAGTACACGTAGTCGCCGAGGAAGCGGTGGTTGTGCTGGCACAGCACGACGAACTTGATATCCTTGCGGTCGCGGTTCTTCCACGACGCGCCCGGGTTCTCCTCGTCGATGCCGTCGAGGTCGTTGCCGTGCCCCTTGTTCGGGTCGCCGTCGAGGAGATAGTAGTACGGGCCGGGCTTCCTGCCGTTGTAGTGGGTGGCCCAGAAGGTGGCTGCGTCCATGAACCGGCGTCCGTTGTGGCTGTCCATGATGATCGCCGCCTGAATCCCGCGCACCTCGGCCATGCACCGCGTCAACCGGGCACGTTCGATCGCGTTGAGCAGGCTGACGACGACGATCGCCGCCAACAGACCGACTCCGACGGCGACGATCACCACCTCGGTCAGCGTGAAACCGCCCTGGCGCTCGCACGCGCGCCTCGCAGCTCGAAACGTCCAGCGGTCACTCGCACCTTGGTTCACGGGCGCCTCCTGTTCCGCAGTCGTCAAGATGCCGCTCCGAAGTCATGGGATGCGCGCATCTTTTCCACCGCCGGCAGTCGCAGGCCAGCCGCGCCTGGCAAATAGCCATCCGTTATCATGTCGACGTACCGCACACCTCTCAATATGGGTGCAGGAGCACTGTGCTGCAATCGCTCAAACTGATGGTTTTTCTCATCCACTTGAGTGAAATCGCGCCTGATATGAGGGCCGCATGGCTCCCAGCGCGACCGAATCGATCGATCGAGGACGGGGTCGAGCGCGCCCCCGAAGTCTCGACTCCGATCCGGTTACGCTACAATGACCCAAAGGGAGCCCGCGTGAGAGCTCGACGCATCCGTCGCCCTGCCACCGGGAGCCGGGGGCTTGCCCCCGCGGCGATGCCGAGCAGGGCCCGTGATCACGGCTTACCTCCGCCGGGTCAACGCTCATGAGCCGCTGGCGGCTGAACTGGAACGTCGGCGACGCACCTTCGACCTGCGCCCTCGCGACCGGCACTCACATTGTCGGGTCGGCCGCAACCGTGGACGTCCGCATCGTCCACGCCACGGTCTCCCGCCGCCACGCCCGGATCACGTGCGGCGACGACGGCGTCACCATCGAGGATCTCGGCTCCACCAACGGCACCGCTGTCGACGGCGAGCGCATCGAGAGCTCTGCGCGCGTGATGAACCGCGCAAAGCTCAAGCTGGGCTCCGTCGAGATCGAGATCGCGAAGGACCGCGTTGCTCCCGTGGCCGCCCGGACGGGCCTCTCCGGTGTCAGCTCGAGCGCCTCGATGCTGCTCGGTCCGGCGACGGTCGGCTTCCTGCGCGACGTCGGCGAGGAGGTCGCTTTCGGTGCCGGCGACGTCATCGTGCGGCGCGGCGAGCAGCAGGATTTCTTCTATGTGGTCATCGAGGGCGAGGTGGAGCTGCTGTTGAGCGAAGGCGACACACGGCACCGGCCGCTCGCGCGCCTCGGCGAGGGCGGCATCTTCGGCGCCGAGTCGGTGCTCGCCAAACAGGGTGCCGCGATCGACGCTGTGGCAGCGACGGACGTGCGGCTCCTGCGATACCCGGCCTCCGCCCTGCCGACCGCGCTTCAGGAGTCGGCGTCGCTGCGCAGCAAGCTGCTGGGCGGGTTCGCCCGCAACCTGCACAAGACGACCGCCGACGCCCTCGACCTGATGCGCGGCACCGAGGTCATCGCCCGGCTGGTGCAGGGCGACAACGACCCCGACCGCCTGATCGCCGTGTCGCCGCGCATGAAGGCCATCGCCAAAAAGGTCGACGAGCTCGCCCAGGAGCACTGCCCGCTGCTCGTCGTCGGCGAGGACGGGACCGGCAAGACCCAGATCGCGCGGCTGGTGCACGACGGGTCGTCGCGCTCGGGACAGGCGCTGATCGCGGTCAACTGCCGCGATCTCACGCCCGGGCACGCGGCGGAGCTGATCCTGGGCGAGGACCTCGGCGGCCGGCTGCCGTCCTCGGGGCGCGCCAGCGGCGGCGTCCACCTCGCGCACAACGGCACCCTGGTGCTGCGCGGCGCCGACACCCTCGAGGCGCCGGTCCAACAGATGCTCGCGTCCTATCTGCGGGGGCGGGAAAGAAAGCCGCCCGGCTCGTACCCGGACACCCGGATCATTCTCACAGCCCGCGGGGCCCAGCAGAAGGGTGATGGACGGGGCGGGCTGGTGGCGCCTCTGGTGGAGTGCTTCCAAGAGGTGCTGGAAATCCCTCCCCTCGCCGCGCGCCCCAAGGACATCCTGCCGCTCGCCGAGGAGTTCCTGCAGCGTCACGGCCCACTCCCACCGGTGATCACCGAGCCGGCGAAGCACGCGCTGTTGTCGCTGCGCTACCAACGGCGCAACGTGGCCGAGCTGCGGGAGATCGTCGATCTCGCGGTGCGGATCGCCGACGGCCCGGAGATCCGTACCGAGCACATCTTCGGCGGCGTCGGCGAGGACGCCGCGCCGCCCGGCATGGACATCTCCGCGACGCCCGTCTTGCAGAGCCTGCTGCGCCGGCACACCCTGCCGGTGCTCCGCGCGGTCACGCTGGCCGGCTTCGCGGGGGTCATCGCGCTGTGCTTCGTGGCCGCCACCCACACCGCCGGGCGGGTCGCGAACACCGCCATCTGGTCGCTCTGGGAGCCGGTGGTGTTCGGCCTGTTCCTGCTCGTCGGCCCGGTGTGGTGCACCGTCTGCCCGCTGTCCACCGCGGCGCGATTCGCCAAGAGGTTCGGCTCCTCCGAGCGGCCGCCGCCACCGTGGCTCATCCGCCACGGGCCGTGGCTGGCGATCCTCGGCTTCGCTCTCATACTCTGGGTGGAGCGCTTCTTCGACTCCACCGAGAACCCGATCGCCTCCGGGCTGTTGCTCACTTCGTTGCTCGCGGCCGCGGTGCTCGGCGCGCTCCTCTTCCGCCGCGAGGTGTGGTGCCGCCACCTCTGCCCGCTGGGTCGTCTCGCCACGGCCCTGGCTCCGGTTTCTCCCCTGCAGCTCACTGCGAAGCAGCGCGTCTGTGCCTCCACGTGCACCACCCACACCTGCTACAAGGGCTCGCCCGGACACCCCGGCTGTACCGTGTTCCACCACCCCCTCGAAGGCAAGCAGGCCTACCGCTGCAAGCTCTGCCTCGACTGCCTGCAGTCGTGCCCGCACAACTCGGCGCAAGTGCAGATCCGCGCCCCCTTAATCGCTCTCTGGCGCCTCGACTCGAGCGCCGCTGACCTCGCGATGTTCGCCGCCGCGATTTCAACCCTCGCACTCGGGCTGGTGGCCGCACGGAGCTTCGAAGCTCTCAGCGGGCCGCTCGCCTTCACCGTGCTGTGCGCCGCCTGCCTGGTGGTCGGCATCGCCCTCTTCCACATCGTGATCGCGATCGCCCGCAGCGACCGGCGGATCGCGCAGATGGTGCAGCTCGCTCTGACCATCATGATCCTCGGTTGGGCCGCCCTGATGGTGAGTCAGCTGGCGAACATCGTCGTGCTCAACGAGGCACGGATCGTGCTGCCGGCGCTCGACTGGCTGCCCCTGTGGTTGCCCACCCGCATCAGTCTGGTGCTCGTCCTGCAGATCGGACTCGTGCTCTTCGCTCTGGCGCTCGCCCTGTTCTCGCTCGGGCACATCAAATTCGAGCACACCTCGTTCTGGACCCGTACGGGGCGGTACTTGACGCCGTTCCTGCTCACGGGCTACGCATCGGCAGTCATCCTGCTGCTGGTGGTGTAAGCGGTTCGCGTTCGGCGGGAACCGCCTCATTTCGGGACAGTTTGAGAGCATTACGCGGTGGGATGGCGATTTCTGCCTGGAAAGACCCGGTTTGTAAGCCGAAACTACTTGCACTTTTGCGCAAAGAACTGTATGTATCTGTGAGCGGAAATAGCGACTCAGGCGCAATTCTGGTGATCGACGCTCCCGAGGAGGCTCTATGCAACGGTCGCGACTGCATCTCATACTTCTTTTCATATTCCTGACGGTAATGACCGTCCCCGCTGCGGCGCAGCAGGCCAACCAGAACATCAACGTCCTGCCGGTGATCCCCAATGACGGCGATCCCGACTGGTTCCTCAAGGGCGACGGCTATCTGCAGCGTCAGGTCGAGCCCACCATCGCGGTCTCGACCCGCAACCCCGACCACCTGCTCGCCTTCTTCAACGACTACCGGGCGGTGGACGTGCCGGACGACGAGGGCCTCGGCGAGGGCACTCAGGTGACCGCGTTCGCCCTGAACACGGTTGACGTCATGTTGGCGGGCCTGCTGCCCGAGCTCGGCATCCCGTACGTCGCGACACTGCCGGTGGCCGCGGCCGAAGCCTGGGTCGGCGGCAGCCGCTCCTACGACGGCGGCCTCACCTGGGCCGGGCTCTTCATGCCCGGCGCACCGTTCGACAACTCCCCCGCCTCGCTGGCCTCGCCGGTGTGGGGCCTCGAGGCCGCCACCGACCCGGTGGCGGTGAGCGGCCCCTGCGGCTATGTCTACGTGGTGTTCGTCGCCTT
Source organism: Chondromyces sp. (assembly GCA_035466375.1). Lineage (GTDB taxonomy): Bacteria > Acidobacteriota > Thermoanaerobaculia > Thermoanaerobaculales > Sulfomarinibacteraceae > Sulfomarinibacter. The sequence continues at coordinate 692 of DATIVB010000438.1, read as the reverse complement.
CACCCGCGGTGGCGAGAGCCGGCTCGCGGTCGCCCGCTTCCAGGACCTCAACAACTCCGAGGGCGGCGACACCTGGGAGTACCAGGGCACGACCGTTCTCGAGACAGGCAACAACGCTACCAACGGCTACTTCCTCGACAAGCCGCACATCGCCCTCGACGTGTGGCGCGGCGCCGGCGGCGCCGACCAGTGCGCGCACCGCGTCTACGCCAGCTACAGCACCTTCAACGGCCTCTCCAAGGACGGCAAGGTCCAGAGCAAGCTCAACTTCGCCGTCTCCGAGGACTTCGGGCAGACCTTCTCGACCCAGAAGATCAACAAGAACTGGGGCCAGAACCAGGGCTCGTTCATCGCCGTCGACCCGCGGCCGGGCACCCCGTCCAACCAGGGCGGCCCCGGCACCATCTACGTCTTCTGGCGCCACTTCTTCGACCCGGACACCATCATCGCGACCCGCAGCACCAACTTCGGCCAGAGCTGGAGCAACCCGACGTCGATCATCGGCTCGACGCCGATGGCGCCCTTCGACCAGCCCACCGTCTCCACCGAGTTCGCCAACCCGGCCCTCTTGAGCTTCCGCTCCAACGGCTTCCCGACCGCCGCTGTGTCCGGCGACGGCACGGTCTTCGTCGCCTGGCAGGAGCGCGTCAACATCTCCGAAGGCACTCCGGGCTTCGGCGCCCCGGACCCCG
>DATIVB010000437.1:0-4469 GCA_035466375.1 Chondromyces sp. | reverse complement strand
ATCAGGTACGGAGTCTCGTCGAGCTCGTCGGCGGTGGCCGCCTTGGCGCCGCGGCAGTCGCCGTGCCAGAGATCGGCGATCACGATCCGCTCTTCATCGATTCCCATCGCCGGGTCGGGCGTCATGATCATGCCGATCGCGCCCTCCCAGGTGGCGGCGGCCTTGCGGTAATCCTCGTTCGCGTTGATGCTGTCGCTCCACAAGGCGGCCCAGGCATCGGTGAAGATCTCAGCTGCCATCGGTTCCTCCGGCTTTTTGGTGCCGCCAGCATACTCGACGCCGGATGGCGCCTCAAGCGCGTCCGGTGACCGCGTGCACGGCGTCATCGCGATATCGCCCGAGGTAGCGGCGGAACGGCTCGGTGACCGGCTGCGGCACCGGCAGGTACATCAGGTGGCCCGCCGACGCCTGCTGGGCATCGAACAGCCACGCGGCGACCTGGTGCACATTGACCCTCGCGATGTCCCTGCGGCTGAAGACATTGGCGAGGTAGAGCGGGGCGATGTCGCGCGCCTCGGCTTCGGAGAGGCTGATGGTCCACGGCTGCGGCCGCTCCTCGATGGGGAAGCGTTTGAGCTCCTTGGGCGGCCGGTTGCGGATCGCGTACAGGAAGAGCCGGTTGAAGGCATTGGTCATGAGGCGCGGGTTGATGCACCGGATGGCGGGGACGTAGAAGACGTGCTGGCGATGGGGCGCCTCGTCGCCGATCTGATCGAGGGTGCCGTCGATGCCGTCCTTGAGGTGCATGAGGTCGGTGAGGGTGCGGCCGTCGTCGGTCCGCAGGTTGAGCGGGAATCGCCAGAAGGGCACGAGGTCCCAGCCGGGTTCGTCGGGCGCCGGAACGTGCCCGTAGGGGACGACCTCCTTGCGGCCTCCGACCACCCCGCACACGCGGTGGCAGTTGCGGCAGAAGTGGAGGATCGCGTCGGTGTCGAATCCGAACTCGTGGCCGCAGGTCGGACATTCCATGGGCACGAAGCGGAGCCCGGTGCCGGGCTCGCGGGCCGGAGGAGGGAGCTCGACCAGGGTTTCGGGGTCGAGGCGCGGCGCCGGCTTGATGACCGAGCCCGCTGCGCCGTCGAGGAGAACGGTCTCGTCGATACCCGGGCCGCGTACCTCGGCGACCCACCACGGCCGCCACACCACGGCGGTCACATCGCGGGTGAATCGCGATCCGAGCTTGATGACCTGGACGTCTCGTGCCAGCTGCTTGCGGTCGAGATGGCCGAAGGCCCGCACGAGCTCGTCGTCGTCGCCGTCGAGCGGCAGGGTCAGAAGATCGGTCGCCAGCTCGGCGGCCGGCCGCAGGGCGCGCAGGTAGCTCAGCTTGCCCATCGCCGGCAGGGCGATGTCGGCGGCGGCCGAGACCGCGGCCTCGACCGTCCCGATGTCGAAGCGCAGCAGCTTCTGCGCGTCGTGCGGCGAGCGCCCGAACGTCGCCTGGTAGAGGGTCCCCATGCCGTGGCGGTAGGGGGTGAGAAAGTGGAGAACCCGGCCGACGTGCAGGCTGCCGGACAGCTTGCTGCGAAAGGCGTCGGCCTTGCGCGAAACCGCCGCCTCGGCGGCATTGATGGCCGCATCGACCTCCGGGCGGCTCACCAGGGCTCCCGACGGGCTGGCCTCGGTCGCCTGGCGGGCGAGCGGCGCCACCGAACGCGCGTACAGCTTGAGGTAGTGCTGATACCGGTAGTGGTCGAGCAGCGCTTCGCGCAGGACGTTGCCGTCGTAGACGCGTTCGGGGAGGGTGACGTGCAGGGTCTCCTCGTGTCCGACGACGAGGTGGCGGCTGCTGCAGAAGGAGCACTGTGCCATGTGGTGCAGCACCGGCACCGCGACCGCCGCGCCGCACTCGGTGCACCGGACCTCGACCGAGTACTGGCTCTCGATCACGGTTTCGGCCTCGTCGCCGCTGCGCGTCGTCAACGAGGTCTCCGGGCTGCGCGCGGCCGGGGATGCCGGTCCGGGTTCCGCAACGACGTGCTCGAAATGCCGTTCGGTCGAGACCAGCCGCGCGAGCGGGTTGATCGGGGTCGTAACCATCGCCCAGGCTCCGCCGACCAGCATGGACGGTACGTACATCCACGGCTCGCCGGCGCTGCCGGCGAGGATCAGGCTCGCCTGGGCGAACATCACCCCGAGCACCACCTCAAGGGTGCTGCGACCGGCCGCGGCGAGGCCGGCGCCGGGGAGCGCCGCGTTGAGCCCGGTGACCGTCCACGGTGAGGGGTTTCTCGGCCGCAGGTACACCGCCGCCAGGGTGGCTGCCGCGGGGGGGGCGAGCAGGGCGACGACCACCCAGGTTCCGGTCACAACAGCTCCAGAGCGCGCAGCTCCCCCCTGGCCAGGGCTTTCAGGATCGGCACCACCCGGACGCTCTCTTCGAGGTCGAAGAAAGGGTCGGCGAGAGCGCCCTGGAGGAGGGTGAACAGCGCCTCGAACGCCGTTTCCTCGTCGCAGGCCGAGCGCAGGGCATCGCGGCAGGCCTCGAACTCACGGTCGGCCGGAATGCCGCCGGCGATGATTCGTTGTACGAGGCGACGTTGCTCGTCAACCGGAAGCGCCGCGTGCTCGTTCATGGTCCGTCCCCATGATAGCCCGGCTGCCGGGGAGAGACGCAGCGCGACCCGGGGTTGTAAAGGAGCGGATGCATGTCTGATATACGCGGCAAGCGAGTCGTGATTTCCGGCGCCTCGAGTGGGATCGGCCTCGAGACCGCCCGCCTTCTGGCGGACGGAGGGGCCGAGCTCTGCCTGGTCGCCCGCGATCCGGAGCGCCTGCAGGCGGCGGCGGCGTCGATCGGCGGCATGGTGTGGACGCGGCCCTGCGATGTCGCCGACGCGCGGCAGGTGGCGGCTCTCGCCACCGCTGTCGACGAGCGCTGGCAGCGCCTCGACGGATTGGTCAACAACGCCGGCGTGGCGCACATGGCCTCGCTCATGGAGACGGCCGACGAGGTCTGGGACGAGGCCTTCGCGGTCAACGTCCGCGGCCCCTTCCTGCTGTGCCGCGAGCTCGGACCGCTGCTCGCGCGCGGCAACGCCCCGGCGATCGTGAACGTGTCCTCCACGCTGGCCGAGAAGGCGATCCCGGGAATGGCCGCGTACAACGCCAGCAAGGCGGCCCTCAACCAGCTCAGCCGCTCGCTGGCCCTCGAGTGGGCGCCCACGGTGCGCGTCAATGCCGTCATGCCCGGAGTCGTCGACACTCCGATCCACGCCACCCGCGGGATGAGCGCCGAGCAGGTGCAGGCCATGGGCGCCATCCACCCGCTCCAGCGTGTCGGCCTCCCGGAGGACGTGGCGGCGGCGATCGTGTTCCTGCTCTCCGACGACGCCTCGTGGATCACCGGCGCCATCCTCCCGGTTGATGGCGGCATGCTGGCGACCTAGCAGGTATGAGTTATGAGTTATGAGTATTGAGTTACCACCCGCCCCCCCCGGAAAGGTTCTGGAAGGGTGGAAGGGAACTCAAAACTCAAAACAGAAAACTCAAAACTGACTGCTCATAGGTCGTCGGGTGGCGTGAGAGTGATGATGCGGGCCTCGTCGTCCGCAACTGTGAAGGCGACCCGCCAGGTTCGCGCGGCCGCCGGAATCCAGGTGGCGAGCGTCTCTTTCGGCCACTCCACCGCGACCACCGCGTCGGGGTCGGACAGCAGCTCCTCGAGGCCGAGCTCACGGAGGTCCGCGGCCCGCTCCCCGAGGCGGTAGAGGTCTACGTGGTGGAGGGCGCTGACCCCGCGCTGATGGCAGTCGTAGGTCTGCACCAGCACGAAGGTCGGCGACGACACCGCGCGCTCCTCGCCCCCGAGACCGCGCACCATTCCGCGCACCAATGTCGTCTTGCCGGCTGCGAGGTCGCCCTCGATGAGGACCACGTCGCCCGCCTGCAGCCGCGCGGCGAGGGCCTCGCCGGCGATCTCGGTGGCCGCTGCACTCGCGGTGCGAAGCGCCTCGGCGGGGCTCACCGCTACACGAGCTCGAGCCAGGCGCGGGCGACGAGGTCGGGCAGCCCCGCGGCCGGCACCGCCGCCGGGTGGGCCTCACCTCCGAGCTCGCCGGCCCGGCCGTGAAGCCAGCAGCCGACCAGCGCAGCGCGCAGCGGCTCGAGTCCCTGGGCGAGGAACGCGCCGATCGTGCCGGTGAGGACGTCGCCGGCGCCCCCGGAGGCGAGCCCGGAATCGCCGCTCGGGATCACCCACGCCTCGCCGTCCGGATCGGCGACGATCGTCCTGAACCCCTTGGCTACGACCACGGCGCCGGCCGCCGCCGCCGCTTCGCGGGCGGCTTTCAGTCGGTCTCCGGTCACGTCTTCGATGCCGCGGCCGAGCAGGCGCGCGAGCTCTCCGGGATGCGGGGTGAGGACCGCCGGCATGTCGCGCCCGGCGAGCCGCTCGGCGCGGCCCGCCAGCAGGTTGATCGCGTCGGCGTCGAGGAGCAACGCGCCCGGCCAGCTGTCGAGCAGCCACT
>DATIVB010000436.1:0-2649 GCA_035466375.1 Chondromyces sp. | reverse complement strand
CAAAGGTATCGATGTTCCCATCAGCGCCGTCCTCGAGAATCTCAGCGACCTGCGACCGAGAGGAGAACCGATGAAAAGAACCGACGTCGTCCGCGCACTGACCGCTTCCGCCCTGTCGCTGGCCCTGCTCGCAGTCCCCGCTGCGGCGGCGGCACAGAACCGGGATGCATCGGCGATATCACAGCCGCCGATCTCATACCCCGGCCTGCCGAGCGAGACGCCGGCCTCACTTCAGCCGGCGACCGAGGGCTTCGACCACATCAGGCGCGACGTCATGATCCCGATGCGTGACGGCGTCAGGCTGCACACCGTGATTCTGGTGCCGAAAGGCGCGAGCGGCGCGCCGATCCTGCTCACCCGCACTCCCTACGACGCCACCGCCCTCACAACGCACGCTCACAGCTCGTCGCTCGCAAGAACGCTCGACGGCTATGACAACGCGGTCGACGTCATCGTCGACGGCGGCTACATCCGGGTCGTCCAGGACGTGCGCGGCAAGTACGGCTCGGAGGGCGACTACGTCATGAACCGCCCCTTCCGGGGGCCCCAGAACCCGACGCCCGTGGACCACGCCACCGACACCTGGGACACCATCGATTGGCTGGTCAAGAACGTGCCCGAGAGCAACGGCAAGATCGGCATCCTCGGCATCTCCTACGACGGCTTCCTGACCCTGGCGGCGCTCGTCGACCCCCACCCGGCGCTCAAGGTGGCGGTGCCCATGAACCCCATGGTCGACGGTTGGATGGGCGACGACTGGTTCCACCACGGCGCCTTCCGCCAGCAGAACCTGCCCTACATGTACGAGCAGGTGGCGACGCGGAAGAACGAGGCCAAGTGGTGGCGCAGCCACTTCGACGACTACGACACCTACATGGAGGCGGGGTCGGCCGGCGAGCTCGGGCGCCGCCACGGGCTCGAGCAGGTCGGCTTCTGGCGCAAGATCCTCGCCCACCCGTCCTACGACGCCTTCTGGCAGGAGCAGGCAGTGGACAGAATCCTCGCGGAGCATCCGCTGGCCGTGCCGGTGATGCTCGTGCACGGACTGTGGGACCAGGAGGACATCTACGGCGACATCGCGGTGTACAAGGCGATCGAGCCCAAGGACGTCAACAACGACCGGGTGTTTCTGGTGCTCGGACCGTGGAACCACGGTCAGCAGATCCACGACGGCAGCACCCTGGGGGCCCTGAAGTTCGGCAGCGACACCGCGCTCGAGTTCCGGCGCGAGGTCCTGGGGCCGTTCCTCGCCCGCTATCTCGAGGACGACGGGCCCGATGCCGGAGTGCCGCCAGTGTTCGCGTACGAGACCGGGACCAACACCTGGCGTCGGCTGCGCGCCTGGCCGGCCGGGTGCGCCGAGGGCTGCTCGATCCGCGCAACGCCGCTGTACCTGGGCGCCGATCTCATGCTCGGTTTCGATGAACCGCAGCCGGGTGACGCGCCGTTCGCCGAGTACGTCTCCGACCCCGCCAAGCCGGTGCCCTTCCGCGCCCGTCCCATCGAGCCGGTGGGCTACGAGGACCAGGGTCTGACCTGGCCGGAGTGGCTGGTCGACGACCAGCGCGAGGCCTCGGGTCGCCCGGACGTGCTGGTCTTCACGACGGACGTCCTCACCGAGCCGGTCAAGATCAGCGGCGAACCGATCGCCAACCTGGTGGCCTCCACCAGCGGCACCGACGCCGACTGGGTGGTCAAGCTGATCGACGTCTTCCCCGACCAGGTCGCCGGGCAGCCGGCCATGGGCGGCTACCAGCTGATGGTCTCGGCCGACATCTTCCGCGGGCGCTACCGCGAGAGCTTCGAGCATCCGGCGCCGATACCGTCCGGTCAGCCTCTGCTCTACCGTTTCGCCCTGCCGACGGCGAACCACGTCTTCCTGCCCGGCCACCGCATCATGGTGCAGGTGCAGTCGAGCTGGTTCCCGCTGTATGACCGCAACCCGCAGTCCTTCGTCGACAGCATCTTCTGGGCGCAGCCGGAGGATTACACGAAGGCCACGCAGCGCATCTGGCACGCGCCGGAGAACGCGAGCTTCATCGAGCTGCCGCTGGTGGTGCCGTCGGCGGGCCCGTGAGCAGCCATGGGTACGACGTCCGCAGCGCCGCTGTTATCACGGGGTCCTTCTCACCCTTCACCGTCGGGTGCCACGTGCGCATGCCGATCTGACGCCTGAAAAGTTCGGGGGTGCGTGCGTGGTACTCAGTCGGGGGTCGGTTGGTCCACCTCTCGTGAATCGTCGTGGGTGATTCACGACCGGGTCATGACCACCGTACCCAGCGCCGTGATCTGGGAGCCGCGGCGCGATCAGGAAATTCCCTTGCAAGCCGTGATGATGAGCGCCGGGGTGTCGAACTCGACTGAGCCATTCGGGGTGACGTACTGATCGAGCCTCTGTTCAGTCTCGCTCAGGATGCGCTCGATCTCGTCGTCGGAGAGCACGACACCCATGACAGGCAGCCATCCGCGAAGATCGGCCTCGACCATCGTTCGGACGGTCGGGAAACGTGCCCGTCCGACGTGGGTTTCAATCTCCACAGATTCCAGCCGGGCATCTTCGAGAAGCCGCCGCAGCTCGTCGGGGTCTCCGAGCACGAACGGTGCCCTCAGGGCATCTGCGGCCCGGTGTCCCGCGATGTGTTCGAGCAC
>DATIVB010000435.1:0-2233 GCA_035466375.1 Chondromyces sp. | reverse complement strand
GGTCGATGTCGGACCGGTGTTGTTGTAGTAGATGTGAGTGCCGTCGGGTTCCATGACGTGGAGGTCCAGGTCCTCCGGCGTGTTCCAGGTCAAGCGGAACGACACGTCGCCGGTCTGGCCCTGGTTGGGGGCCTCGAAGGTCCCGTCGCACGCGTCGTTGAACTCGATCGTGTAGTCCTCACCGTCCTTGCTCACCGTCAGCGAGCCCGAGATCGGGTAGTTGGGGCAGACGTCGGTGTCGAAGTGGGCGGAACCGATGACGGTGACGCCGTTGGTCTTGGTGGCGCGATTGAAGCTGGCGATGGAGATGTCACCACTGACCCCTCCGCCGCTTCGGACGTCGGCGTCGACGCGGCCGCTGAGGCCGTCGATCTCCGCGTAGCCTCCGTTCCACAGCATGGCCTGCTGCTCGCCCGAGAAGTCGAAGCTGATCTCGGTCGCCGAGATCACGACGTTGGAGTAGGTGGCGTCCAGGCTGCCCGAGAGGATCTGGCCGTTGGCCATCACCATGTGGCTGCCGAAGTCGACGCGGACCCCGTCCGGGATCTGGGTGACGATGCCCGGGGGGAGCTGGGCGATGGCGGCGCCGACCACCTGCTCGATGCCGTAGCTCTGGAGGTCGGCCGCCACCTGCTCGATCGACGGAAGCTGGCCCGTGCCGAGCCCGCCCAGGTTCTCGAAGGCGGCCTGGGTCGCGACCAGGGTGTTGATGGCCGCCGGCTCCTGGCCGAGCACCGAGATCGCCGGGATGAAGACCGAGTCGCCGGTCTCGTTGTCGACCACGGTGGCGTAGGCGAGGAAGCGCCCGCCGGTGCTCTGGGTGGTGAAGAGGATGTAGCCGTCATCCACCCGTCCCGAGGTCACGGCGCGGAAGATGCGGTCCTTCTGGATGAACTCCCAGGGGCGCAGGGTGTAGGTCTGGGTCCCGTAGCTGGCGCCGTTCGCACCGCGGAAGTCGGCGACCAGCTCGATCGTGTCGCCGCTGCAGTTGAGCATGCCGACGTTGGTGCGGAAGCCGGTTTGCGTGGCGGTGTCATGGGTGAGCTGCATCAGCACCGCGCGCTCGCCCGCGGCGAACGCCGCGAGCTCGTTGACCGCGCCGGCGAACAGCCCGTAGGTGCCGTCCGGCTGCAGGTTGTAGGTCCGGCTGGTGGCGATGACGTCGCCGCTCAGGGGCGTGATGCGGAGCGCTGCGGCGCCCTCGAACGAGAACGCGGAGTACAGCACGTCGGTCAGGCGCAACGAGTGCCCGGCGTTGACGGTGTAGGTCCGCACCTGGGGCGAGGCGTTGGCCTGGTCGCGCCTGAGGAGGGCGATCTCGTAGCGCGCCTGCCCGGGGCCCGGGTTGTGGAGCTGGAGGTCGGTGCGCCAGTTGGTGCCGACCGCGCCGGTGGCGTGGGCCGAGGCCGGGATGTAGACCGCGTCGCCGTAGGACGCGGCTTTGCTCGACCCGAAAGCGCCCGGCTTCAGGGGCGGTTCGCCGACCCACTCGAATGTGGCGGGATACTCCACGGACCCACCATCGGACCACCCGCCGGCCCGCGTGACGATCATTGAGTCCGAACGGAGAGGTCTCTTCGACTTCTGAACGCGGTCATTCCCGGTTTTTGCCGAAGCCGTCCAGGTTCCGGTGTACTCGTAGGTGTTGTCCGATTCGTTTGTCTCTGCAACGAGACTGTCCGCATCAGCAACGAGTGACACCGTGTGTTGACCTGCGCTGATGCCGTCAACGGCGACGTCGGTGAACGAGGCGTAGTTGTTTGCCGGAAGCGTTCCGCCCTGGGTGAAAGAGACCTGGATAATGTTGCTGCCGTCGAGGCGGACGCGAGCGACGATCTGTCCAGGCGCGAAAGTGACGTCTCCCGGGCCGTAGTTGATGATCGCCCCGTCGATGTAGGTCGTGGCGCCTCCGACCAGTCCTCCCGAGGTGTTCGTGCCCTGGGTACCTGATGCCACCACCGGCCCGGTCCATCCGTTTGGCTGGAAGGGGGCGAGGTTAACCTGTGCCCCCGGCGTCGGGCTCGGGGTCGGCGTCCTGGTCGGCGTCGGCTGGCCGGTGGGGTTGGGGGTGGCGGTCGGGGCCGGGGCGCCGCCGGCGGCGGCGCGGATCACCGGCGTCACGTAGATCGGGTCGCCGGTGCGGTTGTCGATCACCGTGGCGTAGGCGAAGAAGGCGCCGCCGGCGGTCGGGGTCGAGAGCACGGCGTAGCCGTCCTCGACGTCCGAGCTCGTG
>DATIVB010000434.1:0-2977 GCA_035466375.1 Chondromyces sp. | reverse complement strand
CGAGATTCTTAATTTTGAATTCTCAATTTTTAATTTTGAATTCCCGTCCGCCCCCGCCCGCGTTCCCCGGGAGGGTGGATGGGAATTAAGAATTAAGAATTCAGAACACTGCTGTCCAAAACAGGACAGACTTTCCCATCCGGCTACTGAGGCGAAAGAGTTTAGCGGTTGGTTCTCGTGGAATTCGAGTCGAGGTTATGTCCTCCCCGTATGCACCGGCTGTCCTAGACCAGCGATAGGTAGAGTTTGTTGAGCTGGCATTGGGACTAACGGTGGGGTGTTGAGTGGATTGGTGATCCACTCCATCAAGTCTCTGTATGTGAAGAGATTGAGGCGAAGGAGCGAGGTGAGGTTTGAAAACGACCAAGTGCCCCGTGAAAGGTAATGAAGCCATTTCAAGAGCACCAAGGCTAGGAGGGCTGTCCAAATCTGGATTCGTAGAGCATTCTCGGTAGTTCCGATGAAGGTCTTGATCCTGAGGTTCTGTTTGAGGGCTTTGAAGAACAGCTCAATCTGCCAGCGATCCTTGTAAATATCGGCGATCGTCGTGGCACCAAATTCGAGGTGGTTGGTCAGCAGGACGATCTCTCTGCTGTTGTCAGGGTCCCACACGACAATGCGACGTAGCAGGTGGGGGCACTTCTCGGCGGTCTTGATCCCGGTGAGACGGATGATCTCGTCGGAACGAATATTGCGGTTCTCGGGCGGGCGACGGTGCTCGACGACCTCGTACACGGCATTGTCTTTCATCCGAGTGACGAAAAAGACACCTCGCTCCGTCCATACCGCAAACTGCCGGTAGTCGTTGTACGCACGATCCATCGCCACAATGGACCCAGGGTTGAGGTGGAATGAATTCACCAATTTCACATCGTGCTTCTTCGCCTCGGAAATCACCGCGAAAGCCGGCATGTAGTCCGCGTGATCTAACAGAACGTGTACCTTCACACCACCTTTGGCTCGTCGAAAACTCGCCCAGGGGAAGAGGCTCAAACACAGCGATATCGTCGTGGAATCCAGCGAAAAAAGCTTGTTCTTAAATCGAAAACGATGTCGGCCGGGTCCGAGCCGACCACTCGATCGGAAATGGCCGATGACCGCCCATAACAGGTCCTCATACATACCCGCTGGCCTGTGACTGTTCGCATACGCCAGCGTCGATTTGTTCGGTTTCTTGTCGACGCCCAGATGAACGAGCTTCCCCAAACAGCACGCCAGCCCGTTGCATATCTCCCTCAACGACTCCGCCCCGGCCGTATGGCAGAACAACATCGACACCATGTGGATCCAGCTTGTGAATCCCTTGGAATGCCGCTCGGCGTTGTGCTTCTGAACCAGCCTCTCAAACTCGATCCGCGGAATCTCACGAAGCAGTTGACTGAATAGACTCGCTGTCCGTACCATTACTGATGCCCCCCGCTCCTTGCTTATTCTTTCGTGCAAAGAGATTTTGGCATGGCCCGTGGGGGGCACCCTTGTCTATCCGCTGAGTTGAGATCCGGTTTTGGACAAGACTGTTTTGAGTTTTGAGTTCCGCCCGCCCACCCTGCACGCCGGATGAGTGCCCCACTACCTCTTCCCGATTCGCCGGCGGTCCTCGTTTGGAAGCCGTTCCAGCTGTCGGGCAGCGCACGTAAACAGTCAATCGATGTGTCACCGCCGGAACCGCCGTTCCCTTACCCAGGGTGACTCCGAAGCGGACACTCGAGACAGCCACAATCAGCCATTGTCCCTCGACTTCGGTTCACGCATTGCCTATCCCGGGGCGGGCGGGGGGAAAGGCGCAAATCCCAAATCCGAAATCCTAAATGGGCGGGCGGCCGGCCGAGGGAGTCGCAACCAGCCGGCGGTCCCCGACATCAGTTCACGCACTACCTATCCCGGGGCGGGTGGGTGGAAATCCGAAATCCGAAATCCGAAATCCGAAATCCGAAATGGGCGGGCGGGTGGCATTCCTAATTCCTCATTCCTAATTCCTAATTCATCCCGTGTATCATCTTCCGCCATATGGTGAGCACCGACGACTCCATGGTCGGCCGGGTCTGCCTCGTGACCGGGGCGAGCTCGGGGATCGGCACCGAGATCGCGCGCGGGCTGGCTCGGCGCGGGGCGACGGTGGTGATGGTGGCGCGCGACCGCGCACGCGGCGAGGCGGCCCGCGACGACGTGATGAGGACGACCGGCAACGACGCGGTCGAGCTCACCCTGTGCGACCTCGCCTCGCAGCGCCAGGTTCGGGAGCTGGCCGCAGCGATGGTCGGGCGGTACCCGGTGCTGCACGTGCTGGTCCACAATGCCGGCCTCATCCTCGGCTCACGGGTCCTCACCGAGGACGGCCTCGAGACCACCTTCGCGGTCAACCACCTGGCGCCGTTCCTCCTCACCGAGCTGTTGCGGGAGCCGCTCGAGGCCGCGGGCTCGGCGCGCGTGGTGACGGTGGCCTCAGAAGCGCACCGCGGCGCCGAAATCGACCTCGACGATCCCTCGGCAGAGCGCGGCTACTCGTCGTGGCGCGCCTACGCGCAGTCGAAGCTCGCCAACATCCTCTTCACCCGCGAGCTCGCCCGCCGCACGCAGGGCAGCGGCATCGTCGCCAGCTGCCTCCATCCGGGGGTCGTTCGGTCCGGCTTCGGGCGCCAGGGCAGCCTGCTCGTCCGGGCCTGGTTCAAGATCGTAGGGCCCTTGCTGCTGTCCGCCGAAAAGGGCGCCGACACGGCGGTGTGGCTGGCCAGCTCGCCTGAGGCGGAGGCGGCCGGCGGCGGCTACTACATCAGGCGGAGTCCGGCCCGGCCGTCGCGGGCGGCGCGCGATGCGGAGTCGGCCCGCAGGCTGTGGGGGCTGAGCGAGCGCCTGACCGGCCTTTCGGACGGATAGCGGGTGGCGGTGGCGCAGCGCGCCCTCCTCTGGCTCGCGGCCGCGCTGGCGGCTGCCGGCTGCATGGCGGAGCCCGAGGGGCAGACCGTGCGCGTGGCCTACC
>DATIVB010000433.1:0-48120 GCA_035466375.1 Chondromyces sp. | reverse complement strand
CTGCGGACCTCGACTTCGAAACCGCGTTCCGCCGCGCGACCGGCGACAGCCTGCCCCGGGCCGAGGAGATCTTCTTCGAGGACGAGGCCTTCTGGACCACCTGGGTGCCCTTCCTCACCAGCACCGGCGCCCTGTGGATGGCGATTACCGTCCTCGCATTGATCGCGTTCCAGCACCGCCGCACCCGTCGGCGCGAGCGGCTCGAGGCCTGGGCGCGCGAAGAGGCGGCGGGCGGGATGCTGCAGGGTCGGATCGTCCACCCCGAAAAGGACACGACCGTCAACTGAGGGACGGTCGCCGATCGACACGCCGACCGACCGTTGGAAGCTCTGAACATTCAAGTGCCTGCGTCTTCGAGGTCCGTCGGCGTCCCGGAACCGCCCCGGCATCGCCGCAGCGCGAAAATGATCCCTCAGGCGACGGGCGGCAGCAGCGTGCCGTCGGCCGCGCCGGAACGACGATGGCCGAGCGCGATCGCCTGGCCGACCAGCGGCGAGGCCGACGAGGCCACGTGCACGAGCCACGCACCGACGCATCGTCCCTTCTCTCGAGCCGGGCGGCTGCACCCGACGGGCGCGGGCTGGACAAATTCGCAATTGAGTCTTATACTCAGGACTGGTGAACCCAAAAACATCGTCATGAACGGGGTTTCAAGGAGCCCAGATCGCCGATGATCTTCCGTCAGCTCTTCGACCCGACGTCCTGCACCTACTCATACCTCCTGGCACACCGGAAGGGCGGCGAAGCCCTCCTGATCGACCCGGTCCTGGACCAGGTGGACCGTTACCTCGAGCTCCTGGATGAGCTCGAGCTGGAGTTGGTCAAGGCCGTCGACACCCACCTGCACGCGGACCACGCGACCGGCCTCGGCGCCCTCAGGGACCGGACCCGCTGCGTGACCGTGATGGGCGAGCAGACCACGGCGGACGTGGTCGGCATGCGGGTCCGGGAGGGCGACCACCTGCGCTGCGACGGGCTCACGCTCGACGTGATCTACACCCCGGGTCACACCGACGACAGCTACAGCTTCCTGCTCCGCGATCGGGTCTTCACGGGCGACACCTTGATGATCGGTGGAACCGGTCGCTGCGACTTCCAGAACGGCGATGCTGCCGCCCAGTACGACAGCCTGTTCAACAAGCTGCTGCGTCTCCCCGACAAGACTCTGGTGTTTCCCGCCCATGATTACAAGGGGAACACAGTGAGCACCATCGGCAAGGAGCGTGCCGGCAATCCCAGGCTCCAGGTGAAGTCCGTGCAGGAGTACCAGGATCTGATGAACGGCCTCGAGCTGCCGCCGCCGAGGCTGATGGACGTGGTGGTCCCGGCGAACCGCCGGATCGGTCTCGCGCAGACATCCCTCGCTGAACGCGGCCTCGGACTGACTGCAGCGCAGTTCCGTGAAACGATCGGAGAGCCCGACGTCACTGTCGTAGACCTTCGCGAGGAGAGCGAGAGGTTGCGCGGTGGCGCCGTCGCCGGGTCGATCGATCTTCCCTACGCCTCCCTCAGGCGCTCGCTCGAGCCCGGTGGCCGGCTGTATCGGCACCTTGCGAAACCCGGCGCCGCGGTGGTGTTCGTCTGCAGCTACGGCGAGTGTTCGGCTATGGCGGCGGAAATCGCCCACGAACTCGGTCTGACCGAATGCCGCTACCTCACAGGAGGACTGAACGGTTGGTGGGAGCCACTCCAACGGCATGGCTCCCGATCAGGATCGCCACACTCAACGCACGAAGGAGCAGCCACATGACGATTCGACTCGGAGACATCGCGCCGGATTTCGTTCAAGAATCCACTGCGGGCACCATCCGCTTCCACGACTGGGCCGGAGAAAGCTGGGTGGTGCTCTTCTCACACCCGAAGGACTTCACCCCGGTCTGCACCACCGAGCTCGGTCAGGTCGCGAAGATGAAGCCTGAGTTCGACCGCCGCGGCGTCAAGGTCATCGGCCTCTCGGTCGACGGCATCGATGACCACCACGCCTGGATCGACGACATCGCGGAGACCCAGGGCGCCGCACTCAACTTCCCGCTGATCGCCGATAGCGACCGCACCGTTTCCGATCTGTACGGCATGATTCACCCCGCAGCCGACGACACGGCAACGGTTCGGTCGGTGTTCGTCATCGACTCCGCCAAGAAGGTGCGATTGATCCTCACCTACCCGGCAAGCACCGGCCGCAACTTCGCCGAGATCCTCCGCGCCATCGACAGCCTCCAGCTCACCGACCGCCACAAGGTCGCGACGCCGGTCGACTGGCATCACGGCGAAAAGGTCATCATCGTGCCGTCGCTGTCGAACGAGCAGGCGGAGGTGCTATTTCCGAACGGTTGGGACGAGCAGAAACCGTACCTTCGGGTAGTCGAACAACCGAGCCGGTGACGACGACCGGGTGCACCGCGTACGCACGCCCTCCCTCGGGCCGCACGGCGCTACGAGCACTGAGACCGTCAGGTTCGGCGGTTCCGGTAGAGACCCGCGTCCACTGCCGCCGCCATGCGGCCGATATCGAGCTCAAGTCCAAGGAACGCGGCGATCTCGCCGGCCGTCTCCCGGGCGTGCGCAATCACCCTTCGATAGTCGAGGTAGGTGACGGAGATGTCCGGGCGGCCCTTCATGAACGAATCCACCTTCGCCAGATGGTCCCGGTAGATCTTCTTCATCCGGTCGTCCGGAACTTCGTGCCGCTCGCCGCGGCGTTCCATCATCTTCTTCTGCGATGCCAGGACCTCGTCCAGATCCCGGAGCATGAAGAGGACCCGGTAGGTGTTGCCCTCGGGCAGAGACTTCAGCAGCGGGGACACCACCTTGACGGCCTTGCCCCGCGCTTCGCAGAGCCACTCCGGGTCGCGGTCCGTCTCGAGCTTCTTCGCCCGCTCGAACTCGAAGTAGCCTTTAGGGTTGTCGGCATCGGCCTTCCGGAGACCGTCGCTGAGGCAGGGCAGCCCGCCTGCAGCCAGCATCGCCATCGCCATCGAGGTGCCGGAACGCGGCAGGCCCGAAACCACCACGATGACGCCATCATCAGAATTTGCCGTCCGGGTTGCGTGCTCTGCAGACACTGTGCTTCCTTCCCGACGAGAGGGCGGTTTCGCGCCCGCCCACGCTCCGAGTCGAAGATCGCATGGAAATCGCCGCCTCCGACAACCGATCTCGTCGACGCGTCATTCCCCGGCGCGCTGGAGCCGCCGAGTTCGCCGCACCGCCGATTCGGGTGCGCGTCGAATCAGAGACGAACGGCATCAGAGGGGGGATCAACCGCCGCAGTTGACTTGCGGTGAAGACCTCGCCTATATTTGGACGGTCTTCGAATTTTATGATCCGAGATCTTTCATCTGCTCTCGCCAGCGGCGAGATTTTCGGTATTCAGCTGAATTCGGTGAATGAGACTGAGACCTTGACCCAGACATCTGTTGACGATGGAACACCCGCCCCGGAAGGCTCGATCCTCCCGGCCGCATTTTCTCGCCACAGCTTCGGCGATGGGCAGCGAGGCACGCTCGAGTTCATTCGCTGGCCAATGAGAGTGTTCAATGACGTGCCAGGCGAGGCCCAAGAGCAGGAGGCAGCCCGATGAAACCTGAGTTTCGAATCATGGTTCTCACGCCACGAGGGCTCGACGACGCGGCAATCGCCGTTGCCGGGAGCCGCGCCGGGGCTGTCGGGATACTCGACCTGGGCTGCCTCGTCGACGTCGAAACTGCCCGAGCCGCCGTCAACCAGCTCGTGCGGCTGGGATCTGGAGAGATCGGGCTGCGGATCGAGTCCACGTGTGACCAGGCCGTCGCAGCCGAGTTGATCTCGCTCCTGCCCGCGACGTCCGGTTGGCTGGTGATCGCTCCCGGACCGGGCGACGCCCCTGTTACGGTGCCACGAGATGTCGTTTCGGCGGCCCGGGAGCGCGGGCTCGTCCTGTGCATCGAGGTCAGCTCCGTCGAGGACGCCGAGTCCATGCTGTCGGCCGAGGTGGCCGCCCTGATCGCCAAGGGGAGCGAGGCCGGCGGCAGGACCGACGAGGAGACCACCTTCGTGCTGCTGCAGGAGCTGCTGCACAGGTTCGACCTGCCGGTTTGGGCTCGCGGCGGTATCGGCCTCCACACCGCGGCCGCGTGCGCCGCCGCGGGTGCTGCCGGCGTCGTGCTCGCCGACGAGCTCGCGCTGATCCGCGAGTCCACCCTCCCTGCCGACGTTCGCGCCGCGGTCGCTGCGATGGACGGTGGTGAAACGGTGGCTGTCGGCGCGGAGCTGGGTCGGAGCTTCCGCTTCTTCCCCCGCCCGGCAAACGCCGGGGCCGAGCTCCTGAAACAACGCTATCTCGAGCTGTTGGCCGCCAAAGACCACGTCGGATGGGTCACGTTTCTTGGCGACGAGTCAACGCGGAACGATGGCGCCATCGGCTGGCGGTCCGATCAGGCCTGGCCGCTCGGGCAGGACGCTTCCTTCGCCGCCTCGCTCGCCGCGCGCTTCCGCACGACCGGCAGCGTGGTGACCGGTCTCCTGGCTTCCGTCCAGGATCACCTCCGCATCGCGCGCTCGACGGCGCCTCTGGCGCCTGACGCCGCCCTCGCGCGCACACACGGCACGCGGTACCCGGTCGTCCAGGGACCGATGACCCGGGTGTCGGACGTCGCGCCCTTCGCCGCCGAGGTGGCGAAGGCCGGCGGTCTTCCATTCATCGCGCTCGCCCTTCTGAGAGCCGACGAGGCGGAGGTGATTCTCAGTGACACGGCGAAGCTCCTCGGGGATCAGCCGTGGGGTGTCGGGATCCTCGGCTTCGTGCCTCTCGAGCTCCGCGAGGAACAGCTCGCGGTCGTGCGGCGCATCCACCCGAAGTTCGCCCTCATAGCCGGCGGCCGCCCCGACCAGGCCCGCGCCCTCGAGTCCGACGGTATCGCCTGCTACCTGCACGTGCCGTCGCCGAGGCTCCTCGGGCAGTACCTCGACCAGGGAGCGCGGCGATTCGTCTTCGAAGGGCGCGAGTGCGGCGGCCACGTCGGCCCGCGTTCGAGCTTCGTGCTGTGGAACCAGATGGTGAGCCTCCTCGCGGAGACCGCGAGCCCCGGGGTCCTCGACGAGTGCCACGTGCTCTTTGCCGGCGGCATCCACGACGCCCGCTCCGCGGCCATGGTGGCGGCGCTCGCCGCTCCCCTCGCGGCCGGCGGCGCCAAGATCGGCGTCCTGATGGGGACTGCCTACCTGGCCACCGAGGAAGCCGTCAGCTCCGGCGCCATCCTCCCCGGCTTCCAGGCTGTCGCGGTCGGCTGCACGCGGACCACCCTGCTCGAAACCGGCCCGGGCCACGCGACCCGCTGTGCCATGACGCCTTTCGCCGATCGCTTCCTGGCGGAAAAGGCCCGCCTGCTCGGCGAGGGCCGGTCAAAGGACGAGGTGCGCCTCACCCTCGAGGCGCTCAACCTGGGCAAGCTGCGGGTCGCCTCCAAGGGGCTCGATCGCAATCCCGAAGCACGCGACGGCGAAGCCGCACCGAAGCTCGTCGACATCGGCCCGGAGCGGCAGGCGAGCGAGGGCATGTACATGATCGGCCAGGCGGCCGCACTGGTCGATCGGGTGGTCACCATGGCCGAGCTGCACCACGGCGTCTCGGCCGGCGCGACCGATTGGCTGAGCGAGGCCTCCACCGTGCAACCCGCGGACGCCGAACCTCCCGACCCGCCCCTCGCGGTAGCCATCGTCGGCATGTCCTGCCTGTTGCCGGGGGCGACCGATCTCCAGACGTTCTGGGACAACATCCTCAACGGTGTCGACACGACGACCGAGGTGCCTCCGGAGCGGTGGGACTGGCGCCGCTACTTCGACGGCGACCGCGCGGCCCGGGACAAGGTGTACTCGCGCTGGGGGGGGTTCCTTCCCGAGATCCCCTTCGACCCCCTGTCCTACGGCATCCCGCCCACCACGCTCAGATCGATCGAGCCGCTCCAGCTGCTGACGCTGGAGGTGGTTCGCGCGGCACTCGCAGACGCCGGCCTGATGGACCGGGACTTCCCGCGGCAGAGGGCGTCGATCATTCTCGGCGCCGGCGGCGGGGTGGCCGACCTCGGCAACGGGTACGCCGTCCGCGCCGCGCTGCCCGCACTCTTCGACAACCTGCCGGCGGAGGCATGTGACCGCCTTCCCGAGTGGACCGAAGACTCGTTCGCGGGTCTCCTGCTCAACGTCGCCGCCGGGCGGGCTGCGAACCGCTTCGACCTCGGAGGAATCAACCTGACCGTTGACGCCGCCTGCGCCTCGTCGCTCGGCGCCATCTACTTCGCCGCCCAGGAGCTCGCCGACGGGCGCAGCGACCTGGTCCTGGCCGGCGGCGTCGACACGGTCCAGAATCCGTTCGGCTACCTGTGCTTCAGCAAGACCCAGGCCCTCTCTCCGAGCGGCAGGAGCCGCGTCTTCGACGCGGAAGCCGACGGCATCGTGATCAGCGAGGGGCTGGCGGTGGTGGTGCTCAAACGGCTCGCCGACGCCGAACGCGACGGCGACCGCATCTACGCGGTGCTGCAGGGGGTCGGCGGCTCGAGCGACGGACGCGGCAGGAGCATGACAGCCCCCCGGCCGCAGGGCCAGATGCGCGCCGTCGAGCGCGCCTACCGGCAGGCGGGGTACTCGCCCGCCTCCGTCGAGCTGTTCGAGGCTCACGGCACGGGCACGGCGGCCGGCGACGTGGCCGAAGCCGAAACGCTGACCGGCGTGCTGGAAGCGGCCGGCGCAGGGCCCTCGTCCGCGGCCGTCGGCTCGGTGAAGTCGATGATCGGCCACACCAAGTGCGCCGCCGGAGTCACCGGGGTCATCAAGACCGCGCTCGCCTTGCAGCGCAAGGTGCTGCCGCCCACCCTCAACGTCACGCGGCCCAACCCCAAGGCCCGCTTCGGAGACGGCCCACTGTACGTCAACAGCGAGCTGCGCCCCTGGTTGCGGGGGAGCCGCGATCAGCCGCGGCGCGCCGGCGTCAGCGCCTTCGGCTTCGGCGGCACCAACTTCCACGTCACCCTCGAGGAGTACACCGGCGACCTGCCGAGCCTGCCGCAGCCGGCCACCGCCGGTGCGTGGCCTGGGGAGCTGCTGCTGTTCCGCGGCGACAAACGCGAGGTCATCGCCGGCATCGAAGCCATCGCCGCCGACCTCGAGCGGGGCGCCGCACCACGGCTTCGGGACCTTGCGGTCTCGTGCTGGAACGCCGCCCGCAGCGCCCCTCCCGGTCTCACCGCCGCCCTCGTCGCCACGGATTCGGCCACTCTGGCAGCGCGTCTCTCGGCTCTCCGGGACGCGATCGCCGCCGACCGGGAGCTCACCGATCCGGAGGGGGCGTGGTACACCCCCGAACCGCTGGCGGGCGCCGGCCGGGTGGCACTGCTCTTCCCGGGGCAGGGGTCCCAGTACCCCGACATGTTCCGCGACCTGTGCGTCCACTTCAGGGTGGTCCGTGAGGAGATCGAGTGCGCCGAACGGGCACTCGCTCCGGTGCTCGACGTGCCCCTGGGGGCCTACCTCTACCCGCCGCCGGCATTCACCGCCGAGGAGCGGCAGCAGCGCGCCGACGCGCTGCGTCACACCCGCGTGGCGCAGCCAGCGCTCGGCGCGGTGGAGCGTGCCGGCTTCCGGCTGCTGGCCGACCTCGGGGTTGCTCCCGACATGGTGGCCGGCCACAGCTACGGCGAGTACGCGGCGCTCGCCGCGGCGGGTGTGCTCAGCTCAGAGGAACTGGCCCTCGTGTCGGAAGCGCGCGGGCGCTGGATCGTCGAGGCGGCCAGCCGCGATCTCGGAACCATGGCCGCCGTGAGCGCCGACGGCGACGCCACCGCCGCGGCCCTTGCGGGGATCGACGAGCTGTGGGTCGCCAACTACAACGCACCGCTGCAGACCGTGATCTCCGGCACCGATGCTGCGATCGGAGAGGCCCTCGACCGGTTGCGCGGGCGCGGCATCGAGGCGAGGACGATTCCGGTCAGCTGCGGCTTCCACTCGCCCCTGGTTTCGGCCGCCCGCGATCGCCTGGCGGAGATCCTCGAGTCCGTGCCGATCGCAGCTCCGCAGCTGCCGGTCTACTCGAACTCCACTGCCGGTCCGTACCCGGACGAAGTTCCAGCCGTCAGGGAGCTGTTGTCCGACCATTTGGTGACTCCGGTCCGTTTCGCCGACGAGGTGACGGCCATGTACCAGGCCGGCGCGAGGCTGTTCCTCGAGGTCGGACCGAAGACAGTGCTGACCGGCCTCGTGGGACAGATCCTCGACGGCCGGCCGCACCTCGCACTCCCCCTTGATCGACCCGGCCGTTCAGGCCTCGTGCAGCTCCTGCACGTCCTCGGCGCCCTCGCGGCGCACGGCGTGCCGGTGAACCTCGATCCCCTGTTTTCCGGCCGCGACGCCAGACAGCTCGTCCTCGACCGCCTGCTCGAAGAGACGGCGCACACGCCGCTGCCTCCCTCGACCTGGATGGTCAGCGGCGGAGGCGTCCGGCCTCTCAACGAGAAGTCCGTTCGCCGGGCTCCCTTCGCACTGCCGACACCGTCGCCGGCCTCGGCAGCGGCGGACGGTGCGGCACCGCGGCTCGACGGCGCCACACCGGCCACGCCACTCCCAGGCGCCGTCACGGAACCCCTTCCCTCACCTCTTCAGGCGCTCTCCTCTCCCGACGTGGAGCGCGTGATCTGCGAGTTCCAGGGCTCGATGAAGCACCTCATCGAGAGCCAGGAACGGATCATGCTCGCCTATCTCGGATCGGCGGTTCCGGCATCGAACAGCCTCGGCGAGGCTCTGCCTCAGGCCACGATCACGGCGGATTTCACCGCCGACGCAGGGCCGCTGCTCGAGGAGCCGATCGCCGCGCGACCCGTGCTCGACGAGGTCCCCACTCCGCCGATCGCCGCCGGCCGAGCCGCAGCGCCGCCTCCTGCCGAGGCGGAACACGAGCCGCCGAGCGAGGCCGACATCCGTGCCCGCCTGGTCGCGATCGTGGTCGATCGCACGGGTTACCCGGCGGAGCTCGTGGATGCGGAGGCATCGCTCGAAGCGGACCTCGGCATCGATTCGATCAAACGCGTGGAGATTCTCGGCGAGCTCCAGCGCTCGCTCCCCGGCGGCATGGAGCGGCACCTTCAAGGCATCATGGAGGCGCTGACAACCGCACCGACCCTGGACGACATCTCGCGACGGATCGCCCGCGCCGTCGCCGCAGGCGACGACCCGGCCGAACCTCCCCGCGCGACGGGCCCGGAGCCATCCGTACCCGCCGTGCCGGCGGCCGACGAGCTCTGCGCCCGCCTCCTCGCGATCGTCGTCGAGCGCACCGGGTACCCTGCGGAGATGGTCGATCCCGAGGCTTCGCTCGAGGCCGACCTGGGCATCGACTCCATCAAGCGGGTGGAGATCTTGGGCGAGCTGCAGCGCTCGCTCCCGGACGGGCTCGAGCAGCGCCTCCAGGGAATCATGGAGGATCTCACCTCGGCGCCGAGCCTGGTCGAGATCGCGGTCCGGGTCGCCGCCGCGCTGGGCAGCGCCCCGCCGACCGCGGCCGACAGGGCGGAGAAGGCGCCGACCGCGCCCGTCGCCCTGCCGGATGAACCACCCCGCACCGGCACCGCCGCCGACCTGCCCCGCTTCCGCATGACGGCGATTCCGATCGATCCGCCGGACGGGGGCGCTCTCCCCGACGGGACCGTGATCGTCACCGATGACGGGCGGGGCGCGGCCACCGCTCTCGTGTCCGCCCTCCGACTGCGCGGCACCCGGGCCGAGCTGGTGGACTGCAGCGACCTCGGTCCCGACAGCGGAGCCGCCGCGCTCATCGAGGCGCTGGCGGCAACTGACGACCTCGTCGGCGTCGTCCACCTCGCAGCTCTCACGCCCACCCCGTCATCCCCGGAGCTCTCGTTGACCCAGTGGCGACAGCGACTCCGGTACGAGACCGGGGGCTTTTTCCACCTCGCCAGGCTGGCGCTTCCCGCGCTCGGCGAGCGAGCATCCGAGAACGGCCGGCCGCGCCTCATGGCGGCCACCATCCTCGGCGGCGATTTCGCGCTCGGCGAGCACGGCGACGACGAGGCGTTCCCGCCGGGCCACGGCGGCATCTGCGGCCTCGCCAAGACTCTGGCCGTCGAGCAGCCCATGCTGGGGGTCAAGGTCGTCGACCTCGACATCCGTGAATCCGTCGACGACCTGGCCGGGCACCTGCTCACGGAGCTCCTCGCCGACGACGGCGAGGTCGAGGTCGGCTGGAGAGAAGGTCAGCGCTTGACTCCACGACCGGTGGCGGCGCCCGCGGACGGTGATCGTTCTCCCGTCCTCGGCCCGGAATCGGTGGTGCTCCTGACCGGCGGCGCGCGGGGCATCACCGCCGAAATCGCTGTCGAGCTGGCGGAACAGTTCCGGTCGACGCTGATTCTGGTCGGCCGGTCGCCGGAACCGGCCCCGGAAGATGCAGCCACCGCCGAAATTTCCGACGAGAGGCAGCTCAAATCCGCCCTGATCGAGGAACGACGGAAACATGGACTTCCGGCGCGCGTCACGGATGTGGAGGCCGACTTCCGGCGCGTCATCGCCGACCGGGAGATCCGTGCCACCTTCGAGAGCCTGGCGGCGGCCGGCTCGAGCTTCGAGTATCACACCGCCGACGTCCGC
The DNA here is from genome assembly GCA_035466375.1 of Chondromyces sp. Taxonomy (GTDB): domain Bacteria; phylum Acidobacteriota; class Thermoanaerobaculia; order Thermoanaerobaculales; family Sulfomarinibacteraceae; genus Sulfomarinibacter. Next base: position 37,494 of record DATIVB010000433.1, on the reverse strand, counting down.
GACCCGAAGGACGTCGCACGCGTCCTGGGCGCGGTGCACGCCCGCCACGGGCGTCTCGACGCGGTCGTCCACGGCGCCGGATGCATCGAGGACAAGCTCCTGGTGGACAAAGACTGGGATTCCTTCGAGCGCGTCTTCGAGACCAAGGCGCTCAGCGCCTATCTGCTCGGGAAAGAGCTCACGGCATTCCTCGGAACCCTGCGCTTCGTGGCCTTCTTCTCATCGGTCGCCGGCGCCTTCCCCAACCGCGGCCAGGCCGACTACACGGCCGGCAACGAGGTCATGAACAAGCTCGCCGTGGCGCTCGCGCGCGAGTGGTCCGGTTCTCCGTGCCGGGTCGTTGCACTCAACTGGGGCCCGTGGGAAAAAGGCATGGCGAACGCCGGGGTTCAGAAGCAGTTCCGCGCCCGGGGCATCGAGCCGATCCCGGTACCGGACGGGCGGTCGGCACTGGTCCGCGAGCTCGTCTCGGACGACCCGAACCCGGTCATCGTGCTCGGTCGCGGCCCCTGGCAGAGCCCACCAGCCCCGAGAGACCGCCGGCAGCACGAGCCGTCCGGCGAGCGCCAGCCGGAGGCGCTGCCGCTGCCGGCGCCTGCGCCCGACCGGCCCCTGATGGCCGGCGGCAGCCACCGCTCCGCACCCGCGGGGTTCTCGGTCGAACGCATCCTCGACCCGAGCATCGACCTCTACCTGGACGACCACCGACTCGACGGACGCCCGGTGCTCCCCATGGCGGCGGCCCTCGAGATGATGGCCGAGCTCGCCGAGCTCGGCTGGCCCGCGCTGTCGGTCGTCGGCGTACGGGAGCTCTCGGTGCTCAAGGGCATCGTGCTTCCGGAGGGGAACGGACACTTCAAGATGGTGCGCCTCGACGCCCGCCCCCTGGAAAACGGCGACGACTCCGGTCTCGCGGTCCACGTCGAGGTCAGGGACGCCGAGGAGCCGAAGCTTCTCCACTATCGCGCCACGGTCGACCTCGCCACGCCCTCCGTAGGCGCGGCGGACCGCCACCAAGCTGCAGCGGTCCGCGACCCGTTTCCGATGCCGGTCGCCGAGGCCTACCGGAAGTTCCTGTTCCACGGGCATCGCTTCGCCCACATCGAGCACATCGACGGATCGACCGACTCGGGCCTGCTCGCCCGCATTCGCCCTTCGGACCCCTCGGGGTGCGTCGCCGGCGGGTCGGGGAGCTGGCTCATCGACCCGATCGTCTTCGACAGCGGGCTGCAGCTCGTCATTCTGTGGGCGCGGACCGTCCACGACGTGACGCCTCTGCCGTCCCGATTCACCCGCTACCGCCGCTACGGGCCTCTGTGCACGAAAAACGGCGGCTGGGTCCACTGCGAGCTCAGGGCGCGTGCCGAAGCTGACGCCCGGGTGGTGCGGGCCGATCTGATTTTCTTCGAGGAGGACGGTAGGCTCCTCGGAGTCCTCGAGGGCCTCGAGTGCTCGGCCAGCCGGGAGCTCAACCGGCTGGCATCCCGCCCGCCGCGTTCGGCGGCCGGCGGGTCGTGAGGCGTCCGATGTCGGAACGGGACGTCGCGATCGTGGGGATGTCGTGCCTCTTCCCCGGGGCGCCCGACCTCGCCACCTACTGGGACAACGTCATCGGCGGCGTGAGCGCCATCAGCGATCCGCCTCCCGGCTCCTGGGATCCGGCGATCTTCTTCGACCCCGACTCAGCCGCGAACGACCGGGTGTACTGCGCGCGGGGTGGATTTCTCGGCGATCTGACCCGATTCGAGCCCGCGAAGTACGGCGTGATGCCGTCCGCGGCCGCAGGCGGGGAGCCCGACCAGTGGTTGGCCTTGAAGCTCGCGGTCGATGCCCTCGCCGACGCCGGGTACGATGAGGTGCCCGCAGAGGTGCGCAGGAACACCGGGGTCATCCTGGGCAAGGGCACCTACCTCAACCGGGGCAACTTCAGCGTCGTCCAGCACGGCATGGTGGTGGACCAGACGATGGCGCTGCTGTCGTCGCTGTGCCCCCACCTCGATGGCGACGCGCTCGCCGAGGTGCGCGGCGAGCTCAAGTCGCAGCTTCCGCCGTTCAACCCGGACACCGTGCCGGGGCTGGTCCCCAACATTATCGCCGGCCGCATCGCCAACCGCCTCGACCTGATGGGGCCGACCTACACGGTGGACGCCGCCTGCGCCTCGTCGTTGATCGCCCTGGAGCAGGCGGTGCACGGTCTGGTCTCGGGCCAGCTGGACATGGCCCTGGTCGGCGGGTCGCACGTGGTCACCCCGGTGCCGATCCTGATGCTGTTCTGCCAGCTCGGCGCGCTTTCCCGCCGGCAGGAGATACGACCCTTCGACCGCGGAGCGGACGGCACGATACTCGGCGAAGGGATCGGCATGGTGGTGCTCAAGCGCCGCCGCGACGCCGAGCGCGACGGCGACCGCATGTACGCCGTGATCAAGGCCGTCGGCGTCGCGAGCGACGGCCGCGGGATCGGCGTGATGGCGCCGAGGCTCGAGGGCGAGGTGTTGGCACTCGAACGCGCCTATCGCAGCGCCTCCATCGATCCCCGGACCGTCGGCCTGATCGAGGCCCACGGCACCGCGGTGCCGCTCGGCGACGAGACCGAGGTACGAGCCCTGCGCAGCGTGTTCGGCGAGCGGACTGTGGCCCTTCCGCACTGCGGTCTCGGCTCGGTGAAGTCCATGCTCGGCCACCTGATGCCGGCGGCGGGCATCGCCGGCCTCATCAAAGTGGCACTCGCCCTGTCGAACCGAGTGCTGCCGCCGACCCTCAACTGCGACCAGCCGAACCCTTCAATCGAGCTCGAGAAGACGCCCTTCTTCGTGCTGCGCGAGCCCACGCCCTGGATCCACGGCTCGCGGGCCACACCGCGCCGGGCGGGGGTCAACTCCTTCGGCTTCGGTGGGATCAACGCGCACGCGGTGCTCGAGGAGGTGGCGTGAATACGAAGGCCCGCACCGAGCTCGCGGTCCTGACCGCCGGCGATCGGCTGGCGCTCGTCGCGCGGGCGCGTCATGCCGCGGAGCTCGCGCGGAGCGACCGTGAGGAGCTCTCGCTCCGCGGCCTGGTCTGCGAGATCGGCGAGCCGCGCCCCGATGGCCCGCTCTCGCTCGCGGTCGTCGCCGGCACGAAGGACGAGCTCGCGGCCAAGCTCGAGCACGCGGCCGATCGCCTCGGCGACCCGGACTGCCGCCGGATCAACGACCGCAGCGGCATCTTCTTCACCGCAGAGCCGCTGCACGCTCAAGGCGGCACCCTGGCGCTCATGTTCCCCGGCGAGGGCTCGCAGTACCCCGGCATGCTTTCCGACCTGTGCGTCCGCTTCCCCAAGGCGCGCGAGGCAATCGAGCGCATCGATCGCGCATTTATCGACCACCCGCGGGGATTCCTGCCGAGCCAGCTCGTCTTCGGCGGCATGGAGCCGGACCGCCTGTGGGACATGGACGGTGCGGTGGAGGTCGTGTTCAGCGCCAACGCCGCCGTGCACGCGGTGCTCGACTCCCTGGCGCTGAAGCCCGATGTCATCGTCGGCCACAGCACCGGCGACTACTCCGCCCTCTTCGCCGCCGGCGCCATCCGAATCGACGACGAGTCCGAGCTTCATGCGCTGATGCTCGGCCTCAACGGCCTGTACCAGGAGCTGTCGCGGGACGAAACGGTGCCGGACACGCCGCTGCTGGCGGTCGGCGCGGCCGACCCGGGCGACATCGCGCGGGTGCTCGAGACGATCGGATCGATCGAGCTGGCCATGGACAACTGCCCCCACCAGGTGGTGATTTCGGGCGCGGCCGAGGCGCTGGCCGAGGCGCGCGCCCGTCTTTCGGACCGCGGCGCGGTCCTCGAGGAGCTCGCCTTCCGGCGCGGGTACCACACGGCGGCGTTCCGTCCCGCCCTCGCCGTGCTCGAGCCGTTTTTCGACACCCTGCCGCTACAGGCCCCCCGCGTTCCGATGTGGTCCTGCGCCTCGGCCTCGCCGGTGCCGGCCGACCTCGCCGAGCTGAAGGCGCTCACCCTCGAGCAGTGGGCCACGCCGGTGCGGTTCCGCGAGACGATCGAGGGCCTGTGGGCGAGCGGTGTCCGCCTCTTCGTCGAGTCCGGCCCGCGGGGCAATCTGACGGCCTTTGTCAAGGACATCCTGCGCGGCCGCCCGCATCTCGCGGTGGCCTGCGACGGGGTCCACCGGCCGACCGTGACCCACCTCCAGTTCGCGCTCGCACAGCTCGCCGTCCACGGTGTCCCGCTCGACCTCTCGCCGCTGGCCGCACCCGACATCCCTGCGCCGCCGACGAGGTCCACAGCGAACACCGACGCGCAGCGGACAAACCGTCGTGGGCCGGTTCTCGTCCTGGCCACCGGATGGCCCGAGGTGCGGCTCTCCGCGGAAACCGCCGCGCGCCTGTCGGCCGGTGCGAGAAGTGCCCCGGCAGCCGCCCCGCTCGAGCCGGGAGGTTCATCCGAGCAGGCTCCGGCGGCACTCCGCCCAGTCCCAGCGAGCGGTGGGCCGGTCGAAGGCGACCGTCCCGTCGGCGGGCGACCGCTCGCCGGACGCGACGCCGCGATGGCCGCCCACTTCGAGGTGACCAACCGCATGCTGGAGGCCCAGGAGAAGGTACTGACCCGGTTTCTCGCGGGAATCAACGGTCAGCGGGCGGTTCCGCAGCTTCGGCCCGCTCCGCTTCTCGGGGCACGCTTTCGCCGCAACGGCGACCGGCTCGAGGCGGCGGTGGAGCTGTCGACCGCCAGGCACCTCTTCCTCGCCGACCACACCCTCGGCGGCCGGGTCTCGACTGCCGACGCCGGGCTCACGGCCCTCCCGGTGGTGCCCCTCACCATGACCCTCGAGTTGGCCGCCGAGGCGGCGCTGGAGCTGGCTCCGAACCACGTCTGCATCGGCTTCGAGCAGGTGGTCGCCCAACGCTGGATCACGCTCGACGGCGACGGACGGGCGGAGCTCGAGGTCACGGCCGTCCGTCTGCCGGGCTCCGGCCCGCACGCGACCGTGGCGGTCGAGATCGGCGGGGCCGCAGCGCGAGGCGGCCAGCCGCACCTCGGCACACGGGTCCTCCTCGCACCGTCCTTCCCCCCCGCGCCACTCACCCGCCGCTCGGGGCCCTGCGAGCTGCCGCCATGGAACCGCGAGCGGGTCTACCGGGAGGCGATGTTCCATGGGCCGCGTTTTCGCGGCATCGAGCAGGTGACCCACCTCGACGACGACGGGGCCGAGGCGGTGCTCGAGGTGTTGCCGCGGCGCGGTCTCCTGGCCGACGCCGAACCCATGTTCTGCACCGATCCGGTCCTGCTCGACCAGCCCGGCCAGCTGGTCGGCGTGTGGACCTCGGACCGGCTCGCCGACGGCTTCGTGATCTTCCCGACGCGGATCGAGCGGCTCGAGCTCTTTTCGCCGCCACCGCCCCCCGGACGCAGGCTCGTCTGCCGCGCCGATATCCGGCTCGACGGCGACACCGGCGTGGTCTCGGACCTCGAGGTGGATGACGGCGCCGGCCGCCTGCACGCCCGCTTCACGGCCTGGGAGGACAGGCGCTTCGACGTTCCCCGCTCGTTCCTCGCCTTCATGCTCGACCCCGCGGGCTCGTCGATCTGCCGGCCGTGGGCTGCCGACGCCGGGCAGCGCGGCGCGGCGCCCGTCGCCGGCGCGCGGGTCGCCCGTCCGGACCTCCCGCCGGGCTTCGCGGCACGCGGCGGTATCTGGCAGCAGGTGGTGGCGGGCCTGACCCTGACGCGCGACGAGCGCCGCGTGTGGCACGCCTCCCACGAGGCGGCCGACCACGGCGAGCAGTGGCTGCTCGGACGCCTGGCAGCCAAGGATGCGGCCCGCCGGCGGCTGGCAGGCTCGGGTCTCGAGGTGGCGCCGGCCGACATCTTCATCACCGGCGACGGCGACGGAGAGCTGCGGGCGACCGGCGGCTGGCAGGCGGCGTTCGGGAGCGAACTCAGAGTGAGCGTGCACTTCGCCGACGGCGAGGCGCGTGCGGAGGCCGCGGCCGCCGAACGAGACGGCGCGACCGCGACCGCGATGACCACTTCGACTGACGCGGGCGGCGCCTCCGCTGCCGCGGCCGTTCCACAAACCAGCGCGAACCCGGCCGGGCGCGACGCCCGTTTGGACACCCAGCACCGGAGGTAAACTGATGAGCAGCACGAACGTTTCGAGTGGCTTCGACCGGACGACGATCAACGCCGCGGTCCTCGAGATCCTCAAGGACCTGACCGCGGACTGGGACACCGACTTCTCGGGCGACATCGGCCCAGACACCAGACTGATCGAGGACCTCGCCTTCGAGTCGATCGACGTGGTGCAGCTCGTGGTCAGCCTCGAGGGCCGGTTCCAGCGCCGGGACCTGCCGTTCGAAAAGCTCCTGATGCACGACGGCCGCTACGTCGACGACCTGACCGTGCAGCAGCTGGTCGATTTCCTCGACACGACCCTGACGGGCGCCACCCATGCCTGAGGCGCCCAAGACCCTCATTTTCGGCCTCGACGGGGCGACGTTCACGGTCCTCGATCAGCTGATCGAGGAAGGCGTGACGCCCTTCCTCGGCGAGCTGCGGGACCGCGGCCAGTGGGCCGATCTGATGTCGACGGTCAACCCCTTGACCCCGCCGGCGTGGACGACCGTCATGACGGGCCGCAGCCCCGGCAACCACGGCATCTACGATTTCATCCGCGCCGAGGAACGGAACGGCTCGGTCTTCTTCTCGATGAACTCCTCCCGCGACCGGCGGGTCGAGACCCTGTGGGAGATCGTCAGCCGGCAGGGGCGGCGCGCCACGGCGCTCAACTTCTTCGGCCTCGCGCCGCCGCGCCCGGTTGCAGGACACACGATCTCGGGCTTCGTCCCCTACCGCCACCTGCGCCGCGCGATGTGGCCACCCGAGCTGTTCGACGAGATCCAGAAGCTCCCCGGCTTCGACCGCCACGAGCTGGCGATGGACCTCGACCTCGAGAAGAAGTCCATCCAGGGCCTGCCCGAGGAGGACTACGACGACTGGACCGCCCTGCACCGCAGGCGGGAACGCCAGTGGTTCGAGATCGCCCAGATGCTGATGACCGAGGACCCCAGCGACGTGACCGCAGTGGTGTTCGACGGCGTCGACAAGCTACAGCACGTCTTCTGGCGGTATCTCGATCCCGGGATGTACGACGATCGCACGGCGTCACCCGAGGACCGGCGGGTGCGCGGACTGTGCCTCGACTACTTCCGGGAGGTGGACTCCTACCTGCGCCGCCTCGCCGAGCTCGGCGGCCGAGACGCGCGGATCTTCGTGGTCTCCGACCACGGCTTCGGTCCGACCTGGGAGGTCGTCTATCTCAATGCCTGGCTCGCCGAGCGGGGATACCTCGGCTGGCGGGACGAGACCGACCGCGACACGACCGGCGCCCTCACCGTCGATCGCCTGAAGAGCCACGTCGGCATGCTCGACTGGGACCGCACGAGCGCCTTCTGCCTCACGCCGTCGTCCAACGGGGTGTTTATCCGCCGCGCCGAGGACGGCGGCGCCGGGGTCCCCGCCGACCGCTACGAGGCGTTCCGCCGGCAGATCGCCGACGAGCTGCTCGCCTGGCGCGACCCGGCGGACGGACAGCCGGTCGTGACCTCGGTCCTGACCCGCGAGCAGGCCTATCCCGGCGCGACCATGGAGATGGCGCCGGACCTCCTGCTGACGGTCCGCGACGGCGGCTTCGTCTCGATCCTCAACGCCGAGCAGCCGCTGCGGCCGCGGCAGGCCACACTTGGCACCCACCGACCCGAAGGCGTGTTCATCGCGGCCGGGCCCGGCATCGAGCCAGGCCGGCGGGAGACCGCGGTCGACCTGGTGGACGTAACGCCGATCGCCCTGTACAGCCTCGGGCTGTCGATCCCGGTCGATCTCGAGGGTCGGATCCCGGACGGGCTCTTCACCCGCGAGCACCTGGCCCGGCAGCCGGTCGAATCGGGACCGCCGACTCTGGCGCCCGACCCCTTCCCGGAGCAGCGCCTGTCGAAGAACGAGCAGGCCCTCGACGAGGACGCCGAGGCGGAGGTCATGGCCCGGCTCAAGGCTCTGGGCTACGTGGAGTAGGAATGCCGTTCGCCGTGCTGCCCGGTGTCCGCCTCGCCTATGAGCGGCTCGACCCCCCTGCGGGCGGGCCGGCGACCCCAGCCGCGCCCGCCGCCGAGGTCGTGCTCATCCACGGCCTCGGCGCCAACCTGGCCTTCTGGTACTGGGGTGTGGGGCGCCCCCTCGGGCAGCTCTTTCCTCTGACCGCCTACGACCTCCGCGGCCACGGTCGCAGCGAGATCACCGCCGCCGGCTACACGACCGCCGCCATGGCCGCCGACCTGCTGGCCCTGCTCGACCACCTCGGAGTCGAGCGCGCCCACCTCGTCGGCCACAGCTTCGGCGGCGCCGTCGCCCTGCACGCCGCCGTGCTCGCCCCCGGACGCGTGGCCAGCCTGACCCTGGTCGACGCCATACTGCGGCTCTTCCAGCCGCGGCCCCGGCTCTCCGACTGCCCCAACTGGGAATCCCTCGAGCGGACCTACAGCGAGCTCGGCATTGTCCTCGAGGGCGACGCGGAGATCGACTACCGGCTGCTCGAGGCGCTCGCCGAGCGGTCGGCGCGGCGCGGACCGCGGCAGAGTTCCGACCCGACGGTGTTTCTCCCGTTCGAGAGCTGGAACGGCTCGCAGCGCTCCGCCGAGCGCTGGCGGCAGCTGTTGAAGACCACCTCCCTGGCCGACGACGTCAAGGACCCGGCAGGGCTGTCACACGAAGCTGTCGCAGCCTTGGAGCTGCCGCTTCTGGCCGTGTACGGCGAGCTCACCTACACGATGCCGAGCCTCGAGGGGCTGGCGGCCGTGCAGCCTGCGATCGAGCGGGTCGTGGTGCCCGGCGTCGGTCACTTCTTCCCGGCGCTTCAGCCCCAACCCCTGGTCGATGCCGTGACCCGCTTTCTTCACGTCGGCGCCGCCCGCACGGCGCGCGATGCGACGCCCATTCTGGACCGCCCGTGAAACGGCAGCGACGACCCCCGGTCGAGCCTCTGCGGCGCGCCGCCCCGCTGGTCGCGGCGCCGGTCGAGAACCCCTTCGTCCGCATCGCCGAAGGCGGCTTCGGCGACGGCTGGAACGCCTACGCCCACTCCATGGCCTGGTTCGCGGGGGCCCTGTACGTCGGCACCACCCGCGCCAACCTCTGCAGCATCAAGGCCGCCCGCCCGCCGAACCTGAACTTTTGGCCGGTACGGTGCCCCGACGACGTTTACGAGATCGACCGCCGCGCCGAGATCTGGAGGTTCGACCCGCACGTCCGATCGTGGCGGCAGGTCTTCCGCTCGCCGTGGGTCGAGCTCGAGGGCGGCGTTCAGGTCCCGCGCGACATCGGCTACCGCGGAATGAGCGTTTTTCGGGGCGCCAGCGACCAGGCTCCGGCGCTCTACGTCTGCACCTGGGCGCCGTCGCGGAGCGGGCAGCCGTCGATCATCCTGCGCTCGGAGGACGGGCGCCGATTCGAGCCCGTGAGCCGGCAGGAGGCCGACCCCGGAGTCAACACCTACCGGGCGCTCAGGACCTTCAAGGACCGCCTCTACACATCGCCGGCAGGGCGATCCGCCGGCTGGCAGGGCCTCAGCCACCTCGGGGTCGAGGACTGTACGGCCGGCCTCGCCCTGGTGCTCGAGAACTCCGACCCGGCGAACAGACCGTGGCGGCTCGCCAACAGCCCCTCGTTCGGAGATCCCGGGAACGTCGCCGTCTTCGACCTCGCGGTCTTCAACGACCACCTGTACGCGGGCACCGTCAACCCCCGGGGCTTCCAGGTGTGGAAGACCGCCGCACGCGGCGAACCACCTTACCAGTGGACGCGGGTTCTCACCGAGGGCGCCTACCGCGGGCCGCTCAACGAGGGCGTCGCCACGATGTGCGCCCACGACGGTCGTCTCTACATCGGCAGCGGCATCCAGCACGGCGGCTACGACCGCACCTACCGGATCGGACCGGCGGCGGCGGAGCTGCTGCGAATCGCCGACGACGACTCGTGGGAGCTCCTCGTCGGCGCGCCGAGGCACACGCCCGACGGTTTCAAGGAGCCGCTCTCCCGACTCGGGCCTGGCTTCGACAACTTCTTCGCAGGTTATCTCTGGAACTCGTGCTCGCACGACGGCTGGCTGTACGTCGGCACCTACGATTGGAGCGTGTTCCTCTCGTACCTGCCCCTCGACACCTGGCCGCAGCGTATGGCGCAGATCTTCCGCTACCTTCCGATCGCCGATCTGCCCGACAAGATCGGCGGCTTCGACCTCTGGCGCAGCCGGGACGGCGCGATCTGGGAGCCGGTGACCCGGAACGGCTTCGGCAACCCGTTCAACTACGGCGCCCGTCGCATGATGTCGACGCCGCGCGGCCTCTTCCTCGGCACCGCCAACCCCTTCGGCCCGGAGATCGGACAGATCGACGACGTAGGCGAATGGGGCTACCAGGCCAACCCGCGCGGCGGGCTCGAGGTCTGGTGGCTCGAAAAAGATCTCGAAGGAGAGGTGGCTTCGTGAACGAGAACGTACCCGAAAGGCAGGCGGCCGTCATCACCGGAGCGGGCGGCGGCATCGGCCGTGCAACCGCCGTCGCACTTGCCCGAGGGGGCTTCAACCTCTGTCTCGTAGAGCTCGACCCCGGCCGTCTGCAGAGCGCCGAGACCGCGGCCCGCGACGCAGGCCGGGGATCCGCCGACGTCCTTTCGATCGCATGTGACGTGACATCGGAGCGCGACATGGAGGCGATGGCGGCGCAGGTTCGCGGCGCCTTCGGCCGCATCGACGTCCTGGTCACCGCCGCCGGCATCCTCCGCCCCGCGGGGAGCGGGCCGAAGACGCTCGCCGAGACCTCGGCCGAGGAGTTCGAGAGAGTGCTCGCCGTCAACCTCCGCGGCACCTTCCTGGCCACTCGGGCGGTGCTGGGTGCGATGCTCGAGGCGAGGTCCGGCCATATCATCCACCTGTCCTCGACCTCGGGCCTGCGCGGGCGTGCGTTCGACGGGGCCTACTGCGCCTCCAAGTTCGCGGTCCGGGGCTTCTCCGAGTCGCTGATGGAGGAGGTGGGGCGGAGCGGTGTCCGGGTCCACACCCTGCTGCCCGACGCCGTCGCCACCCCGCTCTGGGAGCAGAACGGCCCGGTCCCGATGCCGCCGGACGCTCTGCCGCCGGAGCGGGTGGCCGACTTCATCGCCTACCTGATCGAGCTGCCGGAGGACTGCGTTCTGCTCAATCCCGTGCTGGCCCCTTTCGGTGGGCGCCGGCGCCGGCGGAAGCGGAGCGGGCCGGATGAGAGTGGAGGATCGGCTTGAGCGGCGCGCTGCAGCACCTGCGCGTCGTCGAGCTCGGCGGGGGCGTGGCGGCGCCCTACTGCGGCAAGCTGTTCGCCGCCTACGGCGCGCGGGTGATCAAGATCGAACCGCCGCCCGACGGCGACCCGACCCGCAGCACCGGACCCTTTGCCGGCGAGCCGGGGATCGAGACCAGCATCCCCTTCCTGTGGCTCAACACCTCGAAAGAAAGCGTCGCCCTGGACCTCAGCCAAACCGCGGGTCAGGCCCTCGCGCGCAGGATCGCCCTCACCGCCGACATCGTCATCGAGAGCTCGGCGCCCGGCCACTTCGCCGGCACCGGGCTCGCTTACGACGAGCTCGCGGCCGAGCATCCGGGTCTGATCATGGTGTCGGTCACACCCTTCGGCCAGGATGGGCCGTACCGCGGCTTTCTCGGCGACGAGATCGTGGCCTATGCCACCGGCGGCGGGATGCATCTCACCGGCGATCCCGACCGCGAGCCCCTCGCCGGCGGGCCCCAGGTGGCCCACTGCAGCGCCGGAATGGCGGCCTACATCGGCGCGCTGGCGGCAGTGTACGGCCGCCAGTTGGGCGGCCGCGGACGCTGGGTCGACGTGTCGATCCAGGAGGCCATGCTCGACAACATCGAGATCGCACTCGTCGAGAACCTGCACAATGGCCAGGTGGCGCGGCGCAAGGGCGATCAGCACACCCTGGTGCCGTGGCAGCTCTACCCGTGCCGAGACGGCTGGGCCGCGGTCATCGGCGGCCCGATCCGCAACTGGCTGGGGGCGGTCGAGATGTTCGACGAGCCGCGCCTCGAGGCCCCCGAGTACCGCCACGTCGCCGGTCGCATGGCACGGCGCACAGAGTTCGAGACGCTCATGCAACCGTGGCTCGACCGTCACGACCGGAAGGAGATCCTCACCGAGGGCCGGCGGCGCGGCCTCGCTTTCGGCGTGCTCAACCATCCCGAGGAGGTCCTCGAGCACCCGCACCACCGCGAACGGGGGTTCTTCCACCGCCTCGAGCACCCCACTGCCGGAGAGCACGTGGTCGCCGGCGAGCCCTTCCGGGTCGCCGGCGCGCCGGCCGTCCACCGGAGGGCGCCGCTGCTCGGCGAGCACACCGAGGAGGTCCTCACGGCGGCGCTCGGCCTGACCGGCCCCGAGGTGGCGGGGCTGATCGCCGACGGTGTGGTCCATGCGGCATCGGAGGCGTCACCATGACGGCGGTGCTGGAGGGCGTCAACGTCCTCGACCTCAGCCACGACTGGGCGGGTCCCCACGCGACCCGCATCCTCGCCGACCTCGGCGCCGAGGTGCTCAAGATCGAGTATCCGCACCGCCTCGATGGGATGCGGGGCGGCCACCTCGTGGACCGGCGTTACGACACCCACCCGCGCTTCTGGCAGCTGCACCGCGGCAAGAAATCCCTGACCCTCGACCTCGAGCGGGCGGATCACCGCGACCGTGCGCTGACCCTCGTCGCCTGGGCCGATGTCGTGGTCGACTCGTCGCGTCCGGGCGTGCTCGAGCGGCTCGGACTCGGCTGGGAGGTGCTGGCGGCTCAGCGCCCCGACCTCATCCTCGTGCAGATGCCGGCATTCGGGAGCACCGGCCCCGACGCACCGTACGGCGGCTACGGTGGGGGCATCGAACCGCTGTCGGGACTGCAGGCACTCACCGCCTACTCGCCGGGCTCGCCGCCCCGCCGCATCCGCGAAATGGATGTCACGAACGGTGTCGCCGGGGCCTGTGCGGCACTCACAGCGCTGGTTCGACGGCAGAAGACCGGGCGCGGACAGCGGGTCGAGGTCTCCCAACTCGAGGCCGCGATCAGTACCCTGGCCGGCATGGAGTTCCTGGAGACGGCGATCACCGGCGTCGCACCCGAACCGACCGGCAACCGGCACCGCACCGCCGCCCCACGAGGCTGCTACCCATGCAAGGGCGCGGACCGCTGGGTGGTCTTGGCGGTGCGCTCCAATGAGGAGTGGCGCTGTCTCTGCCGGGCCCTCGGGCGTCCGGAGATGGCAGACGATCCGGCCTACGCGTCCCCGTTCGATCGCATGAGAGCGCACGACAGCCTGGACGACATGATCGCCGACTGGACGCGGCGGCGCGACCACCGCACCGCCATGGCCGAGCTCCAGACGGCCGGAGTTCCGGCGGGAGCGGTCTTCGACCCGGCGGACCTCGTATCGGACCCGCACCTGAAGGCGCGCGGTTGGTTCTCTGAGGCCGAGGACGGGAGCGGGCGCTATCCCGGCATGCCGTTCCGCTTCGTCGGCGAGCCCTGGGTGGTCCGCCGGCGCGGACCATTTCTCGGCGAGCACAACGCCGAGGTCACGACCAAGCTGCTCGGCCTTCCGGAGTCCGCGGTCGAAACCGTGCGCGAGGAGGAGCTCGGGACCGCCTTCGATCCGGAATAGACGGCCCGGCACGTGGTTTCCCAGACTGAAAGGCGATACGATCATGCGATCAATCACGTTGACGACGGTCTTGGTGCTCACTCTCGTTGCCGGCGCCTCATGTGCGACTGCAAACCAGCGCCGCGATTCGAAATCGAAGGAGGCCAGCGACAACCCCACGGAGTCGATTGAGTACGGCGGCCGCACGCGGACCTTTCTGGTCCACCTCCCGAAGGGGCACGATGCAGGGAAACCGATGCCGCTGGTCCTCTCGTTCCACGGCCGCCACGGGCAGGGCGACGACCAGGCAAAGCTCTCCGGCTTTGACGAGGTCGCGGATCGCCACGGATTCATGGTCGTCTACCCGGACGGGGTCGGACGCTCGTGGAACGCGCTCCACGGGACCGGGGAAGCCGAGGAGCTCGGCATCGATGACGTGGGATTCGTCGATGCCCTGCTCGATACCTTGATGGAGCGGTACACGATCGACCCGCGCCGAATCTACGCCTCCGGCATGTCCAACGGCGGTGCGTTCACCCATCGGCTGGGCTGCGAGCTGTCCGGACGGCTTGCGGCCATCGCCACGGTGGCCGGCCAGATGGCGCCCAAGATGGCGGCGCAGTGCAAGCCGGACCACCCGATTGCGGTGATCGACTTTCACGGCACGAAGGACCGGATCGTTCCCTTCGACGGCGGCGAGACCGGAGGAGGCGGTGATCTCCTCTCGGCGCCGGCAACCGCCGAGGTCTGGAGGTCCCTGAACGACTGCAAGGACACGTCGAAGGAGACCTTCGCGAAGGGCAACGTGTCGTGCCGCGGCTTCGACGCCTGCCGCTCTCCGGTCATCCTGTGCACGGTCGAGGGCACCGGTCACACCTGGCCCGGCGGGTTCCAGTATTTGCCCCGCCTGCTCGTCGGCACGACCAGCAGAGACGTCGACGCGAGCGAGATGATCTGGGATTTCTTCGCTGCCAATCCGAAACAGGCTGCACCACGCGACGCCCCGCGCAGAGTCGTGCCCGAGAAGAACCGGGAAGGCGGGCCGAGGAATCCTGACCCTGCATGACGCACGAGGCTCGGCCTCAGGGGACCCACGACCAGACCTCGATCCGCACCCAGCGCCACAACGGACGGAAGAGCACGTCCCACAGCGGCCGGTCCGTGATCTCGACCTTCGCGAATCCGGTCATGTCGGGTTTGAGAAGACCATCCGGGTTCGAGATCTCGGTGAGGACGCGGATGACCTTGCGCCGCTTGAGCTCGTCCTCGATCGCCACCGGCGCAACCGCCGTCACCAGCCCCTCGAACTCCATCCCCGGGTAGCTCCAGGTGACAAGTCTGACCTTCTTGCCCACCACGACCCCTTCGATGTCCTCCTCCGGGATCTCGATCTCGGCCTGCACCACCCGGGTGTCGGCGATCGTGGCCACCAGGTCCCGCTGGCCCGGGTTCAGATACCTCCCCTGCAGCTGGTCGATGCGGGGCGTCGTCACGAAGCCCGCGATCGGACTGACCAGGACGGCGCGTTCCACGTCGCCTCGGAAGTACTCGAGGATCGCCTCCTGGCTCCGGATCTCGGCCTCCACGGCCTCCAGGGTCTCGGCCCTCGTGCCGCGCAGGAGAATCTCCAGGTAGGATCTCGCTTCCTCGAGCTCACTCTCGTTGATGCGCCGCACCTGAATCGCGTTCTCGTGCTCCTGCAGGCCGACCACGCCCTGGTTGAAGAGCGACTCGTACCTGTCCGCTCGGGCCGAGCTCCAGGCGAGCCGCGCCTCGGCGGTCAGCAGGGCCGTGCGCGCGCGGTGGATCTCCTCGGGCCGCGTTCCCGCCAACAGTGCCGAGCGCCGCGCCAGGAGCTCGTCCATCCGGGCCTCCGCCGCACGGAGGTTCCGCTCCTGCACGTGCGTCACGAGGGCGGCCACCGGCGCCCCTCGCTCGACCCAGTCTCCCTCGCGGACGAAAACCTCGCCGACCAGGCCCTCCAGCTCGGATCGGATCTCGATCACCTGCTGCGGCACGAGCTCGAAATCACCACCGGCCTCGTACGGATAGGGTAGGCACAGCGCCCAGGTCGCGGCGACCAGCAGCGCCCCGATCCCGACCCACCGCGCCGTCCTGGGCATCGCACCCGTGAGGCGCTTCCACCAGGCCTGATCGAAGACCGTGCGGACGTGATCCTGGAACACGAGCCCGGCGGCAAAGAGCACTCCGACCGCGCCGGATTCGCCGTGATCGCGGATGACCCGCAGGGCGAGGGCGACGACCGCCCCGGTGATCACGAGGCCAAAGACGTTGACCGCCACGCCATAGGCCCCGATCCAACGCCGCTGGCGACCGGTCAGCGGCTCGGGCACCGGCCGCCACCGGACCCAGGCGCGCAGGTACTCGCGCGCCCGCAAGCGCAAGTCCTCCATGTCCAGCCAGGCCGACAGCAGCTGGTAGAGGTCCCGTCTGGCGAACGGGTTGGCGTTCAGAAACAGGCCGAACAGCGCGGTCGTCGACAACGCCAGAAAGAACACCGAAGGGCCGGTCCCCCGGTCGGTCACGAGCCACCCGACCAACCCCGCCGAGAAGGCCCCCAGCTGCCACAGCAGGCCGACGCCGATCGTCATCAGCCGGTCCCGCTTTTCGCGCAGCCACATGATGTCGGAGATATCGACCCAGAAGGTCGGGACGACGTGGAAGAGGAAACGGACTCCCCACCCGGACACACGTCCACCGTAGTGCACGCAGGCCACGCCGTGCGCCAGCTGGTGTGGGATGTGGACCAGAAACACCCCGACCACCGCCACTGTAAGGAGCCCCCAGGGGCTCCAAAGGACTCTCGCGCCGTCCCACCAGCGGCCGAAGTTGGCGATCAGCAGACCGAACCCCAAGATCGAAAATACGGCGACCAACGCGAGGCTGAACCGGCCGACGAGCGGACCCAGTCCGCGGGCCAGCTGAGCCAGCAGGGGGTCAGGGTTCCCGACGCGCAAGCGAGACGGGCTCACGGTGTCCGATCGGGAGCCGAGGCTCAAGAAATCCCACGGCACGATCACGAGCCACCGCAGGGCCGCTCGAATCGGAAAGCTGGCGACGCGGTGCAGGCGCACCTCGCTTCCTGTCCGCGCCTGCATGACCGCACC
Source organism: Chondromyces sp. (assembly GCA_035466375.1). Classification (GTDB taxonomy): domain Bacteria; phylum Acidobacteriota; class Thermoanaerobaculia; order Thermoanaerobaculales; family Sulfomarinibacteraceae; genus Sulfomarinibacter. Next base: position 20,643 of record DATIVB010000433.1, on the reverse strand, counting down.
CGGTTCGGAGCCCACGAACAGCCCCTCCCTCGCCAACTGGTTGACGAAGCTCGCCAGGCCTTCGGGGGTCGGCAGGGCGCCGCTCGAAAAAAGGGGATGAGTCGACAACACCGTGCGAACACCTTCGAGCGACAAGGTGCCGTCGAGGAGTGTCAGGGTGAGGCGCTCACGCTCCCCGATCTCGAAGATCCGGCCCGAAACAGGGTCGCTGAGAAGGTAGGGCGCATCGCCCGCGCCGTCGCTCGGTCCGCGCACGATGTCGAGGTCGGCGCGAAGCTTCGGCGATGGCTTTCGTGTCTGGCGGTTCATCTCAGACTCCGTTCCGCGCATGCTGCAGAGTGCGCATGAGACTGTGGAAATCCCCGATCGTGTGGCCGCTGGCAGTCAGCCGCCTGTCGAGCTGCACCGCCCGTTGATACGCGAGCACGGCATCCTCGTGCCGGCCACTCGCGAACGCGACGGCGCCGAGCTTGAGCCACGCGGACACGTCACGGCGGTCGATCTCGAGCACCCGACGATAAAATCCGGCCGCCGCCTCGAAGGCGTCGAGGCTGAAATGCAGGTCGCCGAGGCTGCGCAGCGATTCCACGTGCCGGGGGTGGGCGCGCAGCACAAGGCCGAACTCCAGCATCGCCCGCCAGGTGTCGCCCCGGCTGGCCATCATCTGAGCGAGGAAGAAGCGGGTCGGATAGCTCCCCGGATCACCCACGAGAATCGATTCGGCCTCGGCGATCGCCTCATCCCGGCGGCCGGTCTCGTAGAGGAACCGCGCCCGCCGCAGTCGAGCCGCCGCCCCCGAACCGAGCGGTTTCAGGCGCAAGACGGTCATCGCTTCCACTCCCAGCCCGCGTCCCGCCGCAGGTCGAGAGCTGCCGGGCGGCGCGCCGGCAGCAGCACGGGCTCGACATTCTGTGAATCCTGCGGCTCGGTCCACAGGCTGACCACCAGCTCGGCCACCCGTTCCGGGGCCAGCGGGGTCCCGAGGCGGGCGGCGAGCGTGCTGCGGTCGAGCAGGGGCGTGTCGATAGCGTCCGGCAGGATGCAGTGGACCTTGATGCCCAGCCGACGCACCTCCTCGGCGAGCGACTGGGTCAGGCCGCGAACGCCGAACTTGGAGGCGCAGTAGGGCGCGGCAAAGGCCTGTCCGCGATAACCGCCCGGTGACGACGACACGTTGACGATCGTGCCGCTGCCGCGGGCCTGCATCGTCGGCAACACCGCTCGATCGGCGAGAAAGGTACCGCGCAGGTTGGTGTCGAGGATCGCGTCCCACTCGTCGATCGGCAGCTGCGCCGCCGGGTAGGGCACCAGGCGCTGGGAGCCCGGGCGCCGCGCCACGCCGGCCGCGGCGACCAGCAGATCGATCCGGCCGAAACGGCTCAGGACCGAGTGCGCCATCTGCTCCATGTCGGACTCGCTCCTCACGTCGAGCGTCAGCGGCAGCACGTCGCCCGGATCGGCCGAGCGGGCGCGAAGCGCCCCGGCTACGGCGCTGACCCGCGCCTGGGTGAGTCCGACCACCACCACCCGGACGCCCCGCTCGACCAGCGCCACGGCGACCGCGCGGCCGATGCCGCTCGATCCGCCGGTGACCACCGCCACCTTGCCCGCGATCCCCATCTCAGATCCAGCCACTGGCGCTCAAGCCCTGGTCGCGACCATCTCGAGCCACTGCCGGGGGACAGCATCGACCCCGGCCTCCTCGAGCGTCGGGCCCGCCGCCCGCTGCAGGGCGGCCGACGCGAGATCGACCGGCCAGCCCGACAGGACCACCGATGCGCAGCCCGAGTACGCGCCGATCGTCTCGAAGCTGTGGCGGGTGAGCTCCACGGTGCGCTCGCGCACGGAGGCGATCTCGAACCCGCCGCGCTCGAGCAGCTGACGGTACTCGTCCCGTGACAGCCACGGCTGGCTGAAGGCGCGCCGCCCACTGCCCTTCGTGCGCCGGATGCCCTCGCGGCGCGCATGCTCGGTGACCTCTTCCAGCGCCCTCTGCACCCACTGCACGTACAGACGCTCGGTGCCAGGCAGGTAGGTGCCGCTGTAAAACGAGGTGTTGAAGGCGAAGAACCCGCCCGGAGCGAGGACCCGAGCCACCTCGGAGACCAATCTCTCCTTGTCGTCGATCAGCTGGATGGCATTGCCCATCACGACCCCCTGCACCGAGGCGTCAGCCAGCGGCAGGCAGTCGGCGGAGCCCTCGAGAAGCAGGGTCCGGGCGCCGCCTCCTCCGGATCCCCGGCCGGCCCCGGCGAGGTGCTCGCGGGCGAGCATGAGCGACTCCCGCGACAGGTCCAGGCCCACGAGGTGCAGCGGACCGGCGGCTCGCTCCCGCATCATGCCGCTGAGCACGCAGGTCCCGCAGGCGAGGTCGAGCAGCGTCCGCGATTCGAGAAGCGGCAGGGTGTCGACGAAGAGGCGGTTGACCTCGAGGTACTCGGGCTCCTGCGCGAACGGATCGTACGACGTGTCGACCTGTCGTTTCGAGCTCACAGTGCCTCTCCCGGCGACGGCGGTTGCATCGCGATTTTTCTCCGGGCCCCCCCGATCCGTGTCGGTCCGAACCGTGCTCGATCCCGAGTCCCGACCGTCGTGTGTGCACAGTCCCGACACCGTGATCCATGCTGGTTCGGTGGTTCCCGATTTTCGACAGAATAGCACAGACTCAAAGGTTAAACCTCCGCGATCGAACGGCTTCAGAAGACACGGCCCCGGTCCGCGGGGACCGGGGCCGGCATGATTCAGGGGCCCGGCGTCAGGGTGACGTCAGTGCTCCGGTGAGGAACAGGAAGTCGGCGAAGCCGGTGGTGGCCTCGTCGGTGGTGATGGCGAACATCTTGGCGTCGTCGCCGGTGAAGTCGAGCACCCCGCCAAGGGTCAGGCCGTCGGCGCAGAACGGCGGCGTGAAGGACTCGGCCGCGTCCGACACCGTGTCGACGACCACGCTGTCGAAGCCCTCGCCGGTGATGAGCTGATCGTCAGCCCCGGTCGCGGCGCTGCACATCACCCCCGGCTGGAGGCCCGAGGTGACGACCTGGTTGACCGAGAAGATGAAACCGGTCTGGCCCGGTGCACAGGTGGAGTTGTCGATGCCCATCGTGGTCTTGAGCGTGAGGTCGAGGCAGACCGCGTACAGCAGGCAATCGGGGGCCGCGTCGCCCTCCTCGCCGAAGCAGCCCTGTAGGTCCTCGAGCTCGCCGGTGTAGCCGTCGCCCGACTTGTCGATCGCGAACACGACGTTGGTGTCGTTGAGCAGCAGATCGGTGTCGACGGTGCTGTCGGTGGCGTCGTCATTCTGGAACAGGAGCAGCGGCTCCACGTCCTGGCGCGCGCACAGCAGCACCGGGTCGTCGGCGTGAAGGTCTCGCGCCGGCACCGCGTCGCAAATGACCTTGGCGCCGAGGTTGAGAGTGGTGCAGTCACCGCCGGAGAAGCCGACGCAGGCGCCCTTCTTGTTGTTTGTGAGGAGCAGGGTGTCGCCCGTGAGGCTCAGGCAGTCGGCGCCGCGGATGGCGTGGCACATGCCCTGCACGATGGCGTCGCCGCCGGTCACCTCGCCGTCGCCGGCGCCGAGGCTGTCGCAGCCCCCGTCGCCTTCGGCCGGCAGCAGCCCGTCGACCGTCAACCCGTCGATGTCGGTGCAGAAGGCCTCGAGCGTTCCCGCTTGGCGCATGGAGGCGAAGAGCTGGTTGAAGACGTCGTCAGCGATCCCGATGGAGATCTCGTCGCCGGCCGCGACCAGCGCCGAGATGGACGGACCGGCAGCCGCGGTGATCACCGCTCCCGGCGTCTCCTCGGCTTTCGGATCGATGGTCAGTGACACGAAGGACGCCGGGACCTCCATCTTGAGCCCGCTGGGGTCGATCTCGACGTCGATGGCCCCCGGAACGAAGGTGCCCTGCTCGAACGAGGCCACCGCCTCGGCGTCGATCTCCACCTCGTCCAGCGACAGCGGATCGGGCTCGGCCCCGTCGACCTCGGCCAGGAAGTCCTCCTGGAAGTCCACGTCGAAGTCGATGATGCCCACGATCTCGAAGCCGTCGGCGAAGCCGAGGGTGAAGACCTCGATGAGGATTGCGCCGACCGAGGCGAAGGCGTTGCACACCGCGGCACCCCAGCACTCGATGGAGCTGTTCTCGGCGGTCACGGGGTCGTAGCCCTGGTCCTTGCCGCGCTTGGTGCACTGGCCGCTGGCCTTGTCGCAGCCGCAGGTGCCTGCGGGACACTGCGTATCGGAAATACAGAACTCGCCGTCGCGGGTGCCGCCCGCGCAGCTGCCGCCGTAGAACAGCTCGGTGCCGTCGTGGTCCTCGATGACCCAGGTGATGACCTGGGTGTCCGGGTGGGGCGGGGTCTTGTTCTCGATCCCGTCCTCGGTGATCACGAACTCGAAGGCCACATCGCTGATCTGGCTGACCGCGGTGACGTTGATCTTGGTCCGTGCGATGCACTCGCCGAAGAGCCCCCGGTCGGTGCACGAGTCGTGGGCGCCCACCTGGACCCGGATGTCGGGAAGGTAGATTGTGATCCCGATGAGGTCGTCCTGGAAGTCCACCGAGCAGCCCGGCGGGTTGACCGGGTTGTCGGGGAAGGTCACGCTCTCCAACACAACCGGAACATCGTTCAGGTCGCAGGAGCAGCTCGGGGTGAAGTCGACCGTGGCGAACACCTTGCCGGTCAGGTTGGCGCTGGCCTGGGTCTCGAACTGGTCGAGGGCGCCCTGGCACTTCTCGTTGAAGAAGTCCTGGACCGCCGCCGGTTCGAGCCCGATCACGAAGGCCGGATCGATCTCGTCTCCGAGCGCCTTCTGCATCATCGCCGTCTGCTTGCTCAGCTCGGCGCCGATACCTACACCCGCCTTGTAGAAGGACTGCTCCTGCGCCAGGGCGGCCGCGCCGGGCGGCTGCAGCTGACCGAGCCCGAAGATGACGCCGGTGTTGAAGGTGCGGTTGCCCCTGTCGTCGGTGGCGTCGACGATGACCCGGTTGGACCCGAGGTTGAACGTTCCGCCGACGGCGGTCCCCTGCACGGCGGCCTGGAGATCGGTCGCATCGACGGGCTCGCTGAAGTCGAGCACGCACTCGTCGGCCGAGCTCATGCCGTCGCCGGGCGTGCAGACCTGGGCGCCCACCGGAACGTCGTTGCCCTGGATGCGCAGCTCGGCGATCTCGTTGCCGCCGCACGCCGTACCCTCGACCCACACCGGGGCCGAGGCCACGATCTCCTGGTCCTCGGGCGAGTCGACCTGGATCCCGAAGGCCGACGCCGTGCCGGCGTCGGCGAGATCGTCGATCAGGCACTCGGACGAGAGCCGAGGCAGCAGCGGCAGCGGCTCGCCGTTGACGTAGAAGATGTGGCCGCCGGGCGGCAGCCCGCTGACGGTGAAGGCGAAGATGTTGACCTGCAGCGGCTCGTCGACCCCGCCCTTGGCGTCGAAGACCAGGTCGCGGTCAAGGCCCTCGACCCGGAGGTTGCTGATCTCGACGTCCACCAGGCTGCCGTCGCCGCAGCCGGCCTCGATCTGAATCACGCACTCTCCGGCCCCGGTGCAGAGTGCCCCGCCGCCGGTCGGAAAGTCGGTTTCCGGATCGATTCCGAGCTCGCCCAGGATGTCGATGCCGTTGAGCGCCATGCCGAGGGTGTCGACATCGACCAGCGGCAGGAATCCCTCGACGTCGAGGGTGCTGCTCTCGCTGAGTGCGATGGTCTGGCCGTCGGGCGCCGTCACCTCGAGCCACGGCATGATGCTGCAGTAGGCCACGTCCTCGACCGTCCCCTTGGTGCCGGTGACCCGGAGCACCGGCATCGGTGCGAAGACGCTGTGCTTGTCGCCCTTGCGATTGGAGACCGTGTCGACGCGGAAGTCGTGGGGATCGATGCGGCTCGCGAGGTGGGCCTCCTCGCCGTCGCCCACGTCCTCGATGATGCCGAGCAGCGAGCCGTCCATTCCCAGGGCCAGGAGGTCGGCGCGGAGGTTCACTCCGTCGGCGTCGGCGCCGAAGGTGATGATGTGCTTGCCGGTGCAGTCGGAGCCCGGCCGCGCCCGCACGTAGGGCAGCGAGCAGGTCACGCCGAGGTCGGCGTAGGCCGCCCCACAGTCCGTGTCGACCGCATCGGTGAAGCCGTCGCAGTCGTTGTCGATGAAGTCGGCGCAGGTGCCGGTTTCCGGACTCTCGACCGCCGGCGGGCCCGCCACCGCGTCGCACTCGACGCCGAGGCCGCTGCCGTCACACACCAGCTCGCCGATGGTGGCGCAGGCGCCGACCCCCGTCGCGCACGGCTGGCCGATCTGGGGGAAGCCCTCGTCGGTGAAGCCGTCGCCGTCGTTGTCGATGCCGTCGCCGCACAGCTCGGGCTGGCCGAAGCCGGTGCAGTCCGGGTCGAGGAGGTCGACGAGGCCGTCGCAGTCATCGTCCTCACCGTTGTCGCAGCTGAGGCCGAACTGCGTCCCCTCGTTCTTCGGGTTGCCCGGGAGCGCGCCGCACACGGCGTCCGAGGCGTCGTCCGCGCACGCCCAGATGCCCGAGCGGGCGCACGAGCCGACTCCGACCGAGCACGGCTGCCCGACATTGCCCGGGTTGCCGAGCGGGAAGAGCTCGTCCACCTGGCCGTCGCCGTCGTTGTCGCGGCTGTCGCAGATCTCAGGCGCCTGGCAACCAGGATCCTCGACATCGATCAGTACGTCGCAGTCGTTGTCCTCGCCGTCGAGGCAGGTCGCCTCGGCGTAGTTTCCGAGGTTGTTCAAGCCGAGACCTTCCGCCGCATAGACCGCCACCGGGTTCAGCGGCGGTGCACAGATCTCGGAGATTCCGTCGGGTGCACAGACCACTCCGAAACCGTCGCTCTCCTTTGAAGCCGTCAGGCAGAGGTCGCCGGTGAACCCGGCGCAGTCGACACCGACGATGCAAAACGGAGCGCCGCCGCAGTCGGGGCCCGTGCACAGGGCGCAGTCCGCGCCGATGTGGAACCCGCTGTTCGGATCTCCGTCGCAGTTGCTGTCGATCGCGTCGTCACAGCGCTCCGTGGCTCCGGGGTTGATGCCCGCGACGCCGTCGTTGCAGTCGCCGCACGCCTTACCGGCGGGCACGGTGCATCCCCCTCCGCACACCACGTAGCCGTCGCCGTCACCATCCGGACAATCGGCCGCACTCACCGGCCCCGCAAGGGCGATCGCGATGAGTCCCACCAGCACCGCAAGGACCGGAATCGGCCACGGTCGCCTCCGGTGCTCTCCGGGTCCGCGCTCTCCCAATGTCAATGTCCAGTTCGACATGGTCTTCTCCTCCTTTGCTGCTCACCCGAGCGGTCCTCGAATCGGTCCTCGCCGCCGGTTGGCCGTGCGAGTCGCTTCCAGACGCCGGTCCACCGCCGCTCACCTGCCAGAAAGACGGACGCAGTCTCAGATTTCGAGGTTCGAACTGTTCCGTCTCGCCGCACAACGGCTGGTTTGACAGCCCCACGGTGGTCCTCCCCACGGCGCCACTCCCGGTCTCGGTGCGAGGCCGTGGTCTTCCCTGAAAAATTGAAAATACTGAACGACAATATCACAGACGGCTGGCGACGGCAAGACTCCGTCGATGCGACTCTCACGCCTTCGGTGCCCCTTCCGCGCGAACCTCATGCCCGCAGGTCGTACTCCGGTCGCCGGGGTCGGCCTCCCGCGTTCGGGTCCCACGGAGTCGACCGGCGCCGGATCTCGGATATCCCCGTGGGCGCAAGAAAAAGAGACCGGCGCGGGGCGCCGGTCTCCAAAGGGACGCCTCCGAGGTGGCGTCAATTTGCGGTCAGGTTCATCACTGCGTCAGCGTCCATCCGATGTCCTCGAAGAGATACGGCGTCAGGTCGAGGCCCAGGCTCGGGGTGAGGTCGGAGTTGATGAAGGGCTCCATCAGCAGGTTCGGCGTCGCCGAGGTGTCCCAGTGCGAGATGGACGACCCCAGGGCCACTGAGCTCGGCGCGTACAGACGCACGAAACCCTCCGACGTACCGGCCTGGAAGTCCGGATCCAGCAGCAGCTTGACGTTGACGCCCGGCCACAGCTCGGCCTTGATGGCGTCGCCCTGCGCCAGGGTGATGCCCACCGACGGAATGGTGATGGACGGATCGCTGCCGCCCATCGGCGCCGGGCCACCCGGGGCGTTGTTCGCCACCATCACACCTTTCGCGCCGGCGGCCTGCGCGTTGGCCACCTTGACGGTGAAGGCGCAGGTGCCGCGGTCGATGAGGGCGATCTTGCCGGCGACGTTGTTGGCGATGGGCTCGCAGGCGTCGGAGCCGGCGCCCACCCCGTCGTCGGCCAGCACCACCTGCCCGGAGGTGCCTCCGGGTCCCACCAGCGGCGGGCCGAAGGCTGCGGGCTGCGCCTCGAAGCTGCCGGCGATGGAGCTCGGACGCAGCACCTTGACCGACGGGCGCGGCCCCAGCACCATCGGCGCCATGCCGGTCGTGCTCGGACCGTTCCACACCACGTTGGGGCCGTTGACCGCCGAGGCCTGGCGCTCGGCATCGGTCATCTGGTCCCAGGTCAGGCCTGTTGTCTGGTCGAGCGTGTACAGTGAGTAGACGTCCGTCAAACCCGCGAAGTTGCCGCCGCTCGCCTCGTTGACGAAGTTCGAGAACCCGAGTCCGTGCGCGATCTCGTGCATCACCACCGACAGAAAGTCGAACTGCGCTCCCTCGTTGTGGTCGTAGCCGTAGTACCACCCGCGACCGCCGAGGCAGTTGGGATTGCCGGCATCGATGGCCGAGTTGAAGAACGAGATGATGTCGATGTCGCCCGGATTGAGTTCGAAGCCGGCGAGGGCGTCGGCGAGAGCGGAGTGATGCCACGTGTTGGCGACCGTGGCGCCCGGGAAGTTGGCGAACACGGATGCCGCGCCCGCGGCGCCCAGGGTGCCCCCCGTTGGGGAACAACCCAGGGGCTGGAAGGTCGCTCCGACGAGGATCGGGACGTCGCTCTCGATGGCGTTGCCCCAGAGCTGCGCGGCAAGCTGGTAAACATTGGCCCGCTGCTCACCCAGCGTCGTGCCCGGGTTGCCGCCCACCGGTGTGGCCGGCGTCGTGTCGTTGAGGCCCTGGTTGGGCGGGTCGAGATTGACGATGACGATGTCCGCCGCCGCCGCGTGGCCGGCAGCGAGGAGGAAGAGCGCAGCGATGCCGCAGATCACGCGGGTCAGAAACGTGTGCCGTGTCATGTCGTCACTCCTTCTCTGCACCGGCGGGCGAGCGCTCGGCGTCGTCGAGAGCGTGGTCGTGTCCCTTGACGCAGTCGAAGCTGACCGTGCCGTCAGGGAGGATGTGAGCCACCGAGGAGTGCATCAGGCTGATGTCCACCTGCGCCATCACGATCCCGTCCGCACGCACAACCGGGCCGGACATTGCCTTGGTCCGTGGCGCCTTTGCCCCGAACTGGCGCTGCATCTCTGCCGAGAGAGCCGCGGCCTCTTCCTGGGTGGGGGTGCGCACCAGCCCGGTCTTCGGATCGATGAAGACCTGAACGCCGAAGACCTTGATCGCCGTATCAGCGGACACGGCGGCGTCGCCGGGCTTGTCCGTCGACGCCGCCGCCGGGGCTTCAGACTGCAGCACGGGCTCGGCGGCGTCCACCGCCGCCCCCGCGAGCAGGATGACAACCGCTGTCGAAAACAAACCTGCAAAACGTGCGCGCTTCATGTCGCCTCCTTTCATCTGCGGAAATCATTGACCGAAATTAATAGAAAGAGACTCCGTCGCAACCAGTGAAGCGAAACTCCCGTGATCACCGTCCTCCTCCCTCGTATCGAATTAATTCATGAAATATAGCTCATATGAGAAATTCTGCAAGGGTCGCGGATCACATTCCCCACCCGTTCATGGCGGCGGCGAATGTTGCGAATCTGCGGCGTCGACGCTCGACACCCCAGTCATCGATGTCGTTCGCACCGTGCATCCCATGACGCGCTCGGGGCCGCGCCTTCGCAGTCCCCTCCCGCCGTCCTCCGGTCTCTCCAGCTGATGCTCGGGGACATTCCGATGTGTCGTTCTCGGACAGGTCGACTCCACCTGGCGCTCGAATCCGCGGGAGAATCTGGCACTCGATTTGCTGCAGGCTCGAGTGGGAGGCAGGAATGCCCTACTGGATCTTCGAAAACGGCGAGACCACCGGCCCCATGACGGCGGTCGACGTCCTCTGGCAGGCCGGGCCGGCCGCCCTGATCAGCGACGGCGAGCAGTGGTTCCGACTCGACGACCCCCCGGGCGCGGACCATGACGCGGCTCCGGCGCGTCCCGAGCGGATCGTGATCCGGACCTCGTCCGGCTGAGCGCCCCGCGGCCTACAGACCCGCCATCAAAGCGGCGTAGATCTCGATCCCCCGCCACAGGTTGGCGAGGCGGATGTTCTCGTCGGCGGTGTGCTGATTGTTGTCGTGGTTGGCGATGGGCACGACCACGATCGGAGGCCCCCCGAGCGCGTCGGAGAACACAGCCAGAGGCAGGCTGCCGCCGAGGCTCGGGGCGAGTACGATGGGGCCGTCGACGGCCTCGTCGACGATTCTCGCCACCGCTTTCGCCAGCGGCAGCTCCATGTCGGTCCACAGCGCGGGGTAGCCGTCCTCCCACTCGAGCCGCACGATCCTCGGCTGCGCTCGCCGCCGAGCAGCGTCGGGCTCCTCCCCGACGATGTGGAACCCCCGCGACCGGATGTGGTTCTCGACCGCCGCCCGCATCGCCTCCGGCGTCACCTCCGGCACGAGCCGGAAGCCGACGACCGCCCGGGCCCGCGGCGAGATGACGTTGGCGGCCTGCGTTCCCACCGCCCCGACCTCGAAACCCAACAGGTTCGCGGCCGGGCGCGTGATCCTCTCGGCCAGCGGTTCCGGCTCTCCTTCCGTCCACGCCAGGGCGAGCTCCGCCTTCAGCTGCTCGTCGACCGGCGGCGTCGCTGCGACGGCGGCAGCGGCGGCGGCGCTCATGGGGCGCACCAGCTCTGCGATGCCGTCCACCAGCACCTCGCCGTCGTCGTCGCGCAGGGAGCTCACCAGCCGGGCGAGCGACATGCCGGGGTCGGGCGCCCAGTTTCCGTAGTGCCCGGAGTGAAGACCCACCGCCGGGCCATAGGCGGTGATCTGGACCGAGGTCACGCCGCGCACGCCGTACACCACCTGCGGCAGGCGGGTCTGGTGCACGGGTCCGTCGCAGAACACCCAGAGGTCGGCGGCGAGCTGCTCCCGGTTGGCGCCCAGCAGCCCGGCGATGTGCGGCGAGCCCCGCTCCTCTTCGCCGTCGAGCAGGATCGTGATGTTCACCGACGGGGTGATCCCCGAGGCATCGAGGGCATCGACGGCGGCCAGCAGCGCCGCGATCGACACCTTGTCGTCGGCGGTCGAGCGGCCGTAGAGCCGCCATTCGGGATCGAGCGGAGGCTCGAGCTCGCCGAGCTCCAGCTCCCGAGCGCCGTCCTCGACCCGTCCGGTGCGCAGCACGGCCCGGTACGGATCGTCCGTCCAACGCTCGGGGTCCACCGGCTGCCCGTCGTAGTGGGCGTAGAAGACGACGGTGCGTCCGGCGCCTTCGACGAGCCGACGGCCCAGAACCAGCGGCGGTGCGCCGGCGGTTTCCAGCGGGCTCACCTCGAAGCCGCGCGCCGCCAGCAGCTTGCGCAGCTCGGAGGCATTGCGGGTCATGTCATCGAGGTGCGCGGCGTCGTTGGGCAGCGCCACCAGTGCCGCCAACCCGCGGACGATGTCCGCCTCGTGCTGCGAGCGGTAGCCGCGGACCCGGTCGCGAACCTCCTCCACCGTCGGCTGTCCCGCCTGCGCACCGAGGGCCCAGCACAGGGTCAGCGAGCACGCCACGAACATCGGTCGCATGGTCATAACCGCCCCCAGTCGGAGATCTCCGACCCTCTCCGATCGAAATGGTAGTCCATCCCGAGACGAACGTCGGCCGCGCTACGATGTGCAGCGGACAGGGCCGGGACGGGCAACCCGCTCCGCCCGTCCCAGGATGTGCTCGAAGGGGGGAAGGGTGTCGCAGAGCTACCGCCTCAGGAGGGCCGTGCCCGGGGACCTGGATCGCGTGGTCGAATTCACCATCGCCGAGGCCCGCGAGGCCGAAGGCGTCGACAAGGACCCGGCGGCGGTGCGCCGCGGCGTCCTCGTTGGGCTCGACGACCCGTCGGTCGCCACCTATTGGCTGGCGGAGTCGGGCGACGGCGAGACCGCCGCCAGCACCTCGGTGGTCCGCGAGTGGAGCGACTGGCACGGCGGCTACTACTGGTGGATCCAGAGCCTCTACATCGCGCCCGGGCACCGCGGCCGGGGACTGGTGGAGCAGATCCTCGACGAGCTCTCCCGGGAGGCTCGGGACGCGGGCGCGGTCGACCTCCGCCTCTACGCCCACAACTCCAACCGGCGCGCGCTCCACGTCTACAGCCGCTGCGGCTTTCAGACGGCTCCGTACACCATCATGACCCGCAGCCTGAGGGATCCGGACGGCGAGGCGTGATGGGCGAGTCGCTCACCGAGGATCTCTACGCCAAGCTCGTCAACGAGGAGGACGCGCGGGTCTGCCGCGAGATCCCGGACAAGGCCTGCCGCGAGGCGCCGCGCAACTTCTTCCTGTTGATCGGCAGCTACGTCCTGACCAAGCTCGGCGACGCGATCGCCAACCCCAAGACCACCTTGACCTGGATGATGGACGCCATCGGGGCGCCGGTCGCCCTCACCGGCCTCCTGGTGCCGGTGCGAGAGTCGGGGTCGCTCATCCCGCAGCTGGTGATCGCGGCCTTCGTGCGCCGGCAGCCGGTCCGCAAGTGGGTGTGGGTGGCGGGCAGCCTGATCCAGGCCCTGGCGGTGCTCGCGATGGGCCTGGTCGCCTGGTCGCTGAGCGGCGCCGTGGCCGGAGTGTGCGTGATTGCGAGCCTGGCGCTGTTCAGCCTCGCGCGCGGACTGTCATCGGTCGCGGCCAAGGACGTGCTCGGCAAAACCATCCCCAAGACCCGGCGCGGGCGGGTGAACGGTTTCAGCGCCAGCGCCGCGGGCCTGGCGACGCTCGGCGTCGGTTCGGCCCTCGTCGCCTACGGCGCCGACGACCGCGCCCGGCCCACCTTCCTGGTCCTGCTCGCCGGCGCTGCCGCGCTCTGGGTGCTCGCCGCGGCGCTCTACTCGCGGATCGTCGAGTGGCCGGGAGAGACCGGGGGCGGGGGCAACGCCCTCGCGGAAGCCGTCGGCAAGCTCGCGCTGCTGCGCGACGATGCCGCCTTCCGCACCTTCGTCATCGCACGCTCTCTGCTGCTGTGCTCGGCCCTGTCGGCGCCCTACTACGTCATCCTCGCGCGCCGCCACGACGGAGAGGTGGCGAGCCAGCTCGGCTTCTTCATCATCGCCGGCGGGTTGGCCTCGAGCCTGAGCGCCCCGTTCTGGGGCCGCCTCGCCGACTGGTCGAGCCGCACCGTAATGGCGGTGGCTGCTCTCATCACCAGCGGGCTGGGGTTTCTGGCGGTCGGCACCGAGCACCTCGCGCCCGCGCTCGGCGCCGCCGTCTGGTTCTACCCGCTGGTCTTCTTCGTGCTCATGGTCGCCCACAGCGGCGCCCGCCTGGGGCGCAAGACCTACGTCGTCGACCTCGCCGGCGGCAACCGCCGCACCGACTACGTCGCGGTCAGCAACAGCGTCATCGGCGCCGTGCTGCTGCTGCTCGGCGGCATGGGAGCACTGGCGCAGGCGTTCTCGGTGACGCTCGTCATCCTGGTGCTGTCGCTGCTCGGGCTGGCGGGGGCGGTCGTCAGCTGGTTGCTGCCCGAAACCACCTGACCGGCGGCCTCAGTCCTCGTCCTTCTCCAGCAGACGAACCTGCAGCGGCTGCAGGTTGTCGAGGTGGACGTCGCGCTGCGGAAAGGCGATGACGATGCCGTCCTCGCGGAACAGCTCGTCGACCCGGTAGCGGAGGTCCGACAGGATCTGGCGCCGGTCCATGGGGCGCCGCATGATGATCCAGAAAAGCGCTTCGAAGAGCAGGGCGTTGTCGCCGAAGTCCTCGAAGATCACGACCGGCTCCGGCGGCGACACCACCTTGTCGAGCTCCCGGATCGCCTGCAGCAGCAGCTCCTCCACGCGCCGGGTCGGGGCCCCGTAGGCGACGCCGACTTTCATGCGCACCCGCACCAGGTTGTCCGAGTGCGTCCAGTTGACCACGTTCTGATCGAGGATAGTCCCGTTGGGGACGATGATGTGGAAGTTGTCGAAGGTCTTGATCTTGGTGCTGCGGGCGCCGATGCTCTCCACCCGGCCGAAGGTCTCACCGACCTCGATCAGGTCGCCGACCTTGATCGGGCGCTCGAAGAGCAGGATGAGCCCGCTGATGAAGTTGTTGACGATCTTCTGGCTGCCGAAGCCGATGCCGATGGCGAGCGCGCCGCCGGCGAGGGTGAAGACGGTGAGCGGGATCTCGGACACCCACAGCGCGAACAGGACCAGGACCGCCACCACCGCGTAGAAGGACAGGGTCTCGAAGGCCGCCGCGGCGCCCGGCTCGAGGCCGATGCGCTCGAAGAGACGCCGGGAGATCCGGCGGACCACCAGCCGCGCGACGGGAACACCAACGAGGAGGACCAGCAGGGCGATGACCAGCTTGCCGACCGTCAGCGGCCGCCCGTCGATCGCCGTCAGCTGGAAGCTCCAGACCGCGGCGACCCGTTGCAGGACGTCCCCGACGGTCGCCCAGAGATCGGGTATCGGGTACAGCGCAGCAAGCGGTGCTGTCGATGCCGTGTGCCGGGCGGCGGCACCGGTCTCGGGAGAGCCGCGGAGGATCATACGCTGCCTCCTTTTGGGACCAGTGTAGGCGATCGACCCGGCCGGCCGGTCTGCGGCGCCGCGGTCATTCCGGAGCCTCGCCGACGTCGCCGTCGGTGACGATTGCGCGCAGGACCTTCGACGGCGAAGGGAAGATGTAGAGGTCGGCGAGTTCGGCCAGCGGCTCCAGGACGGCGGGGATCTCCTGCTCGTCGATGGGCAGCTCGGCCAGCGTCCGTGGGCCCCCCGCCAGGGCCTCGACGGTCCGCTTGAGGGAGAGCCGACGCTCTCGTTCGGCCACAACCGACGCCGTCGTGCCGAGATGCTCGGCGAGCAGCCCGCGTCGGAAGCCGCGGATCGCCTGCCGGACATCGGCGCGCGAGCTGCCGTCGATGGCGAGCCCGCACTCCGTGTCGAGGTACATCGATCTCTTGGCGAGGTTGGCGGAGCCGAGGTACAGCAGCCGGTCGTCGGCGCAGACGAGCTTGCTGTGAACCATGACCGGCGTGCCGTCCTCGAGCACCGGACAGTAGACGCCGAACCGGCCCTCCCGGTCGGCCTCCATGAGCTCGCGGCACCAGCGGGCGCGGAGGCCGCCCATGGTGACGTGCTCGAGCCATTTCTCCGACTCTCTCGAGGTGACGGCCACGACGTCCGGCGGATCGTCCCCCCGCAAGCGCTCCGCCAGGTCGCTGCCGATGTCGTCCTCGGTCAGGTACTGGTTCTCGATGAAGATGTGCTCCCGCGCCTCGGCGATGAGCCGCCGGTGGAGGCGCTTGGTCTCGAGGATCTCGGGCTTGTCGCCCCACGCGGCGCGGGTGCGGACCAGCCCCACCTCGACGTCCTCCAACGCCGGCTCGACTGTCGCCGGCCAGCAGTCGTCCTCGGCGGCCACCGGCTCGACGGTCTCGCCCGTGGTCTCCTTCCAGCGCCGGCGAGCGTGCTCGCCGAGCGCCCGCGCGGCCTCGCCGCTGACCACCACCTGGAGGTCGTGAAACGGCGGGTAGGGTTCGCCGATCGGGGTCACCCGCCGGGGATCGTCCGGCCGGTGCTCCCTGGTGTCCCAGCGGGACATGCCCGGGTCGAGGCCGCCGATGAAGGCCACCTCGTCGTCGATGACCACCACTTTCTCGTGCAGGGAGGCGCCGGGCGGCTGGTGGTTGCCGAGCTCGAAATGGACCCTTTCCGGGCTCGTCCAACCCAGCCGCACCCGGGTCAGCAACTCACGGTCGAACGTATAGATCACGGAGTGGTCCCAGCAGTCGATGCGGATGTGCAGGTCGGGGCGCTCCGCAACCAGGTCTGCGAGAAAGGCCGCGAGCTCGCTGGGGCGTCCGTCCGAGGCGCCGTCGCGGAGCATCTGCAGCCGGCTGTCGATGACCCAGGCCAGGATCAGCACCGAGCGCTGCGCCCGGCAAAGGGAGTCGCGCAGGGCCGCGAAGTAGTCCGCCCCGTCGACGATGAAGGCCAGCCGGCCGGCGGTCGCGATGCGCCAGACGGTCTCGCCCTCGACGAGGATGGAGCTTCGATCACCCACGCTGCGTTCTCCCGGGGCGGCGGCGCCGGGCGCCGGCTCCGATGTCTCTCATGGTAACGGAAACCGTTGTTGGGGGCCTGTCATGCCCTTCACCCGCGACCGCCGCGCTGCGACACGCGCAATCGGTTGTTGCCCGTGTTCTCGACCTGTAAGATCGAACCCGCCCGATCACCTGCGAGCACGGGAGTTTCCGTGGCCCACTTCACACCGCTCGACTGGTTCTGGACCGGCTCGTTCCTGCTGCTGATGGTGGGCGGCGCGTTCTTCTTCTACCGCCTGGCACGGAGGTCCGAGTCCGATTTCTTCCTCGCCGGACGGGGCCTGCCGTGGTGGCTGCCGGCATCGTCGGTGTTCAGCACCCACACCGCCACCGACACGCCCATGTGGGTGACCGGCGTCGTCTACGCCCACGGCCTGCGCGGGCTCTGGTACACATTCTTCACCGCCTGGACTGCCATCGGCGCCTTCGTTTCGGCGCGCATCTTCCGGCGCTCACTGGCCTACACCCAGGCCGAGTGGCAGGTGCTGCGCTTCGGCGGGCTCGGCGCCGAGCTGCTGCGCGGCTGGCTGGCCGGCTGGCAGGTGTTCATGAACATGTTCATCCTCGGCTGGGTGGGTATGGCCATGGGCAAGGTCTGCGAGCTGGCGTTCGGGTGGCCGTTGTGGGTGGGTCTGGTGGTGCCAACGGTCATCACCGCGGCGTACACTCTGGCCGCCGGCTACTGGGGCGTGGTGATGGGCGACTTCCTCCAGGGGATCGTCGCGGTGTTCGCGATCGTGGTGGTGACGGTGGTCGGCGTCGCCGCAGTGGGTGGGCCCGTCGCGCTCACCTCGAGAATCATCGAGCTCGGCGACGGGTGGCGGCTCGACCCCTTCGCCTTCACCGGCTGGTTCGGCGGCGAGTTCCCGGCGGCGTGGTGGCTCACTATGCTGGTGATCGCGGTCATCGGCGGCTTCGGCATGGGGACCAGCATCGACTGGTACGTGGAGGCGCAGCGCATCCAGTCGGCGAAGAGCGTCCGCGACGCCGCCTACGGCCTCTGGGCCGGGGGGGCCGTGACGCTGCTGCGCAACGCCGTGTGGGCGGTGGGCATCCTCGCCTTCTTCGTCCTGGCCCCGAACATCGCCTCCGCCGCCGAGTACGAGCTGGGGTGGTTCCGGCTCGGCTTCGAGCTCCTGCCGGTGGGCCTGGTGGGGGTGTTTTTCGGCGCCCTGCTCGCCATCCACCTCTCCACCATCTCGAGCCACCTCAACCTCGGCGCCCTGTACTTCACCCGCGATCTCTACCAGCGCTACCTCAACCCCGAGGCCCCGGAAAGGACGCTGGTGTGGGTCGGGCGCGCCGCCACCGTGGTGCTGCTGCTGGGCTCGTTCTTCTACGGCCTCATGATGGAGGAGATCACCCAGTGGCTGATCTTCGCGCTGTGGTTGATGATGGCGGGCATCTGGCTGCCCAACATCCTGCAGGTGGTGTGGTGGCGCTTTAACGCCTGGGGCTACCTCAGCTCGTGGGTCGCCAACCTCGGCGTCTCGTGGCTGGTAGTCTGGGTGCTGCCCGCGTTCGGCGTCCTCCCGGCTCTTCCGGACTACCTCCAGTTCTGGCTGCTGATGGCTCTCGGCGCCGCGGTCTTCCTGCCGGCCACCCTGCTCACCAGGCCCGAGAGCATGGACCGTCTGGTCGGCTTCTACATGATGACCCGCCCCCTCGGCTGGTGGGGGCCGGTCCACCGCGAGGCCGTGCGGCGGGGGCTGATCGACGAGCAGGTCCGCGATGACCCGGCATCTCGAAGCCGGCCTCTGATCCGGCGCAGCTGGACGGCCGAGCAGGCGTCCGATTGGACCCGCGAGGACTGGATCGCCATCGTGCTGTCGCCGCTGGTCCTCGCCTGCATTCTCTTCGGCCTCACCCAGCTGCTGCTGCTGCGGCCCTTCGGGATCGGGCTCTGCATCGCGGCCGTCGCCGGGGCCGCCGCCATCTACTGGGTGATCGACCCCAAGCTGCGCGCGGTGTCCGAGGAGTTCGAAACCACCCAGGCGCGGTATCTCGAGGAGCTGGAGCGCAGCGTACGGTGGCGGAACCAGGCGCCGGCGGTGGAGGAATGATGGAGCGCGGACTGGTGACCCTGATCGGCATGAGCATCGCGTACGTGGCCTCCCTGCTGGGAATGGGGGTCGCCTGGTGGGCATGGCGGAAGCGCCACCGCGACGGCGACGGGGACGGACAGTGATCGCCCGCACCGCCGCTGTCGCTCTGCTCGCCGCTCTCGACCGGGCCGTCGCACGGGCAGGCCCCGAGCCGCTGTCTGCGTCGCCGCCCGTAGGCGGCTTCCTGTGGAGCGTGCTCGTGCCGGCGCTCCTGCTGGCGGTGGCCGTCGGCGCCACCGTGCTGCTCTATCGCCACTTCGCGGGCCGCGAAGAGTGACACCGCAGCAGCCGGCCCGCTGTGCCGGCTGCTCACCATCCGAGCTTGCGCACGCGCCCTTGACGCGCGGCAGGTCGATCACGAGAATCTTCTCATGAAGGAACGACGCGACTACGAGGCGCTGGAGGCGTCGGAGCTCTTCTGCCCGACCTGCAAGACCGCGCGGCCGGTGCGCCGCCACCTGCTGCTGGTGCTGCCGACCGGCACCAAGTACGAGTACCGCTGCGCCGCGTGCGGGACCCCGGTCGGCGCCAAGGACGACTCCGACCCCACCGAGTACCAGGACATCCTGCGCGGCCGCCGCCTCCGCTGAGCGGCTGCCGCCGTGCTCCCTCGGAGCCGGTTGCGCGCGGCCGGGAGCCCTACTGAAGGTTCCCGACCGCGGCCTCGAGCTCCTGCAGGCGACGACCGAGGTCCTCGATCGTCCGGTCGCGCGCCTCGAGCTCGCCGAGCAGGGCCTGGATCGCGGCCAGGGCCACCCCGCTGAGGTCCGACAGGGCGATGTGGCGCTCGTCGCCGCCGAGGCCGAAGGCGGCGCGGAAGTCCTGCGCGGTGGGCCCGAGGTGGCGCGCGCCGCCGGCGTCCGACACCAGGCTCCACTCGGTGATGGGCAGGCGGGAGACGGCTTCGAGCACGCGGCCGCCGTCGACCGGCGTGAAGTCCCTTTTCGCGGCGCGGTCCGAGATGCCGTTGACGGTGCCGCTGGTGGTCAGGTTGCCGGCATCATCGACGATCAGAAGCTCTTCGCCCGCCGCCGCGGACGCGCCAAGGGTGAAGCTCCCGTCGGCGGTGGCCGCGAGATACCACGAGCCGCCGTCGGTGCGGTCGAGGAGCAGGGTGGCGTCGCGGGAGGTGGTCTCGATCTCGAGCGGAGCGGTCGGCGTCCAGGTGCCCATGCCGACGTTGCCGTCGGCCCGAAGCGTCAGCGACGAGGTCGGCGCTCCGGGCTGGATCCGCAGCGGCAGCCTGGAGGCGTTGGTGAGGTCGCGGACGAAGAAGTTGGCTTCGTTGCCGGAGACGTCCCACACCTGCTTTGCCCATCCCGAGCTGCCGTCCTGGTCCAGCCGCACCCCGGGGGTGTCCCCGACGGCAATGTGGAGATCGTCCGCCGGCACCGAGGTCCCGAAGCCGATGCGGCTGCCGTCCACGTACAGCGCGTTGTTCCTCGAGCCGGCCTCGACCACGAACGGTTTTCGTGCGGCATCCGAGTCCTCGAAGGCAAGGTACGAGGCGCCGCCGTTCGATGAGTCGTTGGCGATGATCCGCCAGTCGGTGGTAGGGAAGGCGCTGCTGTTGCTGGTGTCCTGGAAGTGGATGCGGAGGTTGTTCTCCTTGAGCCGGAAGGTGTCGAAGCCGAAGTTCTCGCCGTTGACGCAGTCGGTGCCCACGCAGAGGCTCATGCCGACGATCAGGTCATCCTGGATGACCTGGTCCTTGGCGGCGCCCTCCTCCGCGGCGTCCTCCCCGGCGCCCACCACGGCCCCGCCCTCGAGCCTGAAGTGGCCGCTCGCGACCGGCGTCGCGGCGAACGCCGCCACCGCCGCTTCGGCGCCTCCGGCGTCGGCGCGCTGCCGCTCGAGGACCGCGCGCGCCGCGGCGTCGAGCTTGGGCGCGAAGCGCACCTCGTAGCTGTAGGCGCCGTCCACCGGCACCGAGCGCAGTAACGCCCAGGCCGTCAGCGCCGCGGTCTCGACGAGCAGCGGCTCGCCGGCCGGCACCGTCCAGCTCGTGACGCCGGCCGGGCCGGAGACCGCGATCGTCGCGCTCTGGTACTCGAAGGGCGCCGTCCAGACGATGCTCGAGGCCGTTCGTTGCTCCTCGATCTCGGCGGAGAACGCAGGCAGCGCCGAGAGGACGAGCAGCACCGCGCACGCCGCGGCCATCGAATGCACAACCCGGGATCCACTGTG